>JAGNPP010000278.1 GCA_017989575.1 Chryseobacterium sp. | reverse complement strand
CAACGGTCACGAGTTCTGGATAGACCGCGACTTGTTTGAATATTGGAAGTACTCCCACTTCACGTTGGATGTTTTGGATGGTTGGGGACCTGGCGGATTTTCTTTGGAAACGCCTTTGGGTAAAACCTTCAAAGTTCATTATCGATTGTTCACGCCGGAAGAGTTGGAGAATCTTGAACCTGTTAAGCGAAGCGAGTAAATAGAAAATTGCTCCTAAAAAAAATTAAACAACTTCGGTTTTTACAAATTTAGAGACAATCATACTTGCCAAAATATTCCCAACAGAATTGAGAACCGTCGCCAAAGGATCTACCAAAGTTCCGATGATGATGACTGCAGGAACAACATCGGGTGGAATTTTGTAAACCGAAATCATCAACATTTCCCCAATATAACCACCATTAGGAATTCCGCCGGCGACTGCGCTGACGAAAACGGTGATGCCGAGAGCCATTATGAGATTCATTGGTTCGAAGAAATTCCAGCCAAGTAACTGGAACGCGACATAAATTTTGATGATGGATGAGATGGAGGAGCCGTTTTTGTGAATCGTAGTTCCAATCGGAATCACGACGTTGGCGATGGATGCGGGAACGCCCATTCTTTTGGCAGACTCGATGGCTACTGGCATTGTCGCCAAACTGCTACACGTACTGATGGCTGTTGCGGTCGGCAAAAGACTGTCTTTCCAAAAGGCTTTCACACCTTTTCCACCTTTCCAAACGAAGGCGTAAAGACTGAAAAATACAATGAAATAAATGATTCCGGCAATGTAATAAAGTCCCAAAGGTTTTGCGTAGAATCCGAACAACTGAGGTCCAATCGTGCCAACTTGATATGCAAAATAAGCGCCTAATCCGACGGGCGCAACTTTCATAATTAATAGCAAAAGCTGTTTCATCACTTCGTTTCCGGAGAGGATGAAGTTTTGAAATGCCTTTCCCATTTCGCCAGATTTTCTGATGGAAATTCCGACTAAAAAAGAAAAGACCAAAAGTGCGAGCATATTCTGTCTTGAGAACAAATGGTAAAATTCACTGACGGTGAAGAATCCTACGATTTGGTCATTGATATTGGTGTCGGATTGTAGGTTTTCTGTAATGGCTTCGCTGATGTTTTTTGGTGCTTCAGTCGGGAAGAAATAAACTAAGATGATGCAGAATGTGGCTGAAATCATGATGAAGCTAAGGAAAGTCAAGACCATTGCTCCGATGATTTTTCCCAATTGGTTTTGTTGTTCGATTCCGGAAATGGCGGAGACAATCGCGAAAAATACAAGTGGAATGACTGTGACGAAAAGCAGATTAAGGAAAATATCGCCGATCGGTTTAAGATAAACGACAAAATCCGGCTTGAAAATTCCCACGAGGCTTCCAATGAAAATCCCGATGAGAAGCAGGATGATGTTGCTGTAGTTTTTCCAGAAAGATGATTTCATTCCTCAATTTTGATCAAAGATAATTATTCTTGATGCAAAATAAATTATAAAAATAACATTCACTTTGTCATTCTTAAGGAATCTAAACTGTTCAGATTCCTACGGAATGACAAAGCGGTGTTTTTATTCTTCAATTAATTGATATTGGACGGAAAAATTCCCGAAATTTGTTCTTATGAAAACAGCAGTTCTGATTACCATTGGTGACGAGATTCTCTCAGGAAATACCGTTGATACCAATTCCAATTTCATTGCCACACAACTCAAAGAAATTGGCGTGAAAGTGACTTCCATCTTCACGATTCCAGATGATGAAAGTGAGATTGTTTCGACTTTAGGAAAAGCATTTGAAATGGCGGATGTGGTTTTTACAACGGGCGGATTGGGACCAACAAAAGATGACATTACCAAGAAAGCTTATGCTGAGTACTTTGAGGATGAATTAATTTTTTCTGATAAAGTTTACGACCATTTAAGAGCTTATCTCGAAAAGCGGAACCGACTCTGGATCCTGGAACATAACAAAGAACAAGCGGTTGTCTTGTCTAAAGCTCAGATTTTTCTGAATCATTTTGGGACGGCGCCTTGTATGGTTATAGAAAAAAATGGGACATTTTGTTTCAGTTTGCCTGGCGTTCCTTACGAAGTGAAACCTTTGGTGAAAGACCAGATTATTCCGTTCTTGAAAGAGAAATTGTCATTGGACCATATCGTCACAAGAATCGTTTCTGTAGTGGATGTTCCGGAAAGTATTCTCTCAGAAAATATTGAAAGTTGGGAATTGGCTTTACCAAAACACATCAGTTTATCTTATTTGCCAATCGGAACGAGAGTGAAGTTAAGATTGACCGCTTCAGGAAGTTCTCACGAAATATTAGAGCAGGAATTGGAAACTGAAATCCAGAAATTAATTCCAATCATCGGAGAAAATATCATTGCAACACACGAAGATAAAATCGAAAAAATCCTTGGTGAGTTGTTGAACGACAGGAAGTTGACGATTTCGGTTTCGGAAAGTTGTACGGGCGGAGAATTATCGCGATTAATCACATCAATTACAGGAAGTTCAAAATATTATATTGGCGGAATTGTGAGTTACGCGACCGAGAAGAAAATCGATATTCTTAAAGTTAATCCAAAAACAATTGAAGAATTTACCGTCGTGAGTGAGCAAGTCGCTTCCGAAATGGCGAAAGGCTGTCAGGAATTATTCAAAACAGATATTGCTATTTCTACCACGGGCGTTGCTGGTCCTGGAAAAGGCGAAGACGGGAAAGATGTGGGAACGGTTTTTTACACGATCAGAATTGGCAATGACGAGTCAACTTCAAAACTTTTTCTTCCGCATCTGGAAAGGATTGATTTTATGAATTTTGTTTCTCAGAAAGTGGTGCAGGATATTGTTTCATTACTCATCAAAAAATAAGAAAGACAGCTGTAATGGCTGTCTTTCTAACTTCTAATATCTAAAGTCTAACTTCTTTTTTATCTATTTCAAAATTTCCTTAAGGAAAGTCAACGTGTGATTCCAGGCGCGTTTCGCCATTACTTCGTTGTAATCTGGAGATTCTGGGCTAGTGAAAGTATGTTTGGAATTGGCATAAGTGATGATTTGAAAATCTGTTTTTCCGGTTTTACACTTTCGTCATCTGCAGGATTTTCTACTAGAACTTTGGTTTTGATCGGAACATTCAGTCTGTCATTGCCTTTCGCTAAACCGCCGTGAATGGAGATAACACCAGCAACCGGCATTTGAGCTCTCGCTGTTTCCAACGCGCCAGTTCCACCGAAACAATAACCGATGACGGCAATTTTATCCGGATTCGCACCTTGTTTTTTCAGTTCTTCCAAAGCGACAGAAATTCTTTGCTGGTAAGCTTTGTAATCTTGTTTGTAAGTTCCCGCGATTTTTGCAGCGGCATCATTGTCGGTTGGAATATTTCCTTCGCCATAAATATCAGCGATGAAAACCACATAACCTTGCTTTTCCAATTGAAGCGCTGCATTTTTCGCTTCTTCATCGATGCCTTTCCAAGCTGGGAGAATCAAAACGCCGGGAAGTTTTTTTCCTGCATTGGAAGTGACTAATCCGTTCAGTTTTTGAGTTCCGTCTTTGTAGGCAATTGTTTTCAATGTTTGGGCTAATGTGAGTTGCATTCCAAGGAATACAGTTAATAATGTGAGTGAGAGTTTCATATTTAAGATTTTGTTTGATTAATTTTCTTCTGCTTAATGACGTTCATTAGATTCATTAAAAGTACAACTAAACTGAATAC
>JAGNPP010000277.1 GCA_017989575.1 Chryseobacterium sp. | reverse complement strand
TCTTGGAGGTTTTTTATTGGACTGTCCGTTCCGCGCCCAATCTTTTTGAAATTAATTTTTATATTTTTTAAGATTTTATAATTACTTAAAGCTTTTTCATTTATATAACTGAAATCAAATAGGTCGACGCAATGACCGACAAACCCTTTTGGTATTTTCCTTCCGAAAATTTGATTTCCATTTTAAAAGCATAATCCAAACCAATTCCCGTCATTTTCTGGGCTAATATCCAATACTATTGCCTTGATATTTTCTCCGCCAATATTAAATTCGACCAAATCCCCAAATTTCAATTTCAAATTTTTATCATTTACTTTCAAGTAGTTTGTAAGAAAAATATCGGGAGAATTATCATCTTCCAATTTTGAATTTTTAGGATTACAATTAGTTATGAATAAAATCAAAAGTAAAATTCTTATTTTCATACAGTAATACAATTAAATTTAGTTAAATTAATTCCCACTAAACCACATTAATACTAACAATACAAACCGCCAGCGAAATACAAAGCAAAGCCGCAAAGAAAAGAATATCAGCAATATTCTCTAACTTATCGGAAAGCTTTTCCTTATCTGTTCTGATGGCAAGAAAAGACAAAGTACAACTTACCATCAAACAGAAAATCGCTCCAACGGTAAATTCATCCAAATAGGAATGATGGCTGAACTTCGTAATCTTCAGAGATGTGATGATGACCAAACAAAATCCCAGAAGATTTGTAGAAGCATTCAAAATGTGTGGTGCCGTTTTTTTCATTGGTTCAAATTAATGATTCAAAAATATTCATTAATTCTGTGGAAAAAATATAATTGATGAATTTTTATACTTTATAAAATTATCTTATTTTTACTGAATATCAAATCAATAAAAAATTCAGTAAAAAATTTTATATTTGTCAAAATTCAAAGTTATGCAAACAACCTATATAGAAACTCAGCAAATCTCATTTCAGGATTTTAAAAACAGCATTTTGGAAGATTACCGCTTAGGCAGGATTTCCCGCGAAATGTCCTACTTGGGGAGGCGCGAAGTTTTGACTGGTAAAGCAAAATTCGGGATTTTCGGAGACGGAAAAGAGTTGCCACAGTTGGCAATGGCGAAGGTTTTCAGAAATGGTGATTTCCGTTCTGGCTATTATCGAGACCAAACTTTTGCGTTGGCAATCGATGCGGTTTCTGTGGAAAGTTTCTTTGCGCAATTGTACGCTGACACCAGCGTGGAAAGAGAACCAGCATCTGCCGGAAGACAAATGAACGGCCATTACGCCACCAGAAGTTTGAATGCTGACGGAAGCTGGAAAAATTTAACTGAACAGAAAAATATTTCATCAGATATTTCACCAACAGCTGGACAAATGCCGAGATTATTGGGATTGGCTCAGGCTTCCAAAGTTTATAAATCAGTGAAATTTGAAGGTTCTGAGAAATTTTCAAAAGACGGAAACGAGGTTGCTTTTGGAACAATTGGAGACGCTTCTACAGCTGAAGGTCATTTTTGGGAAACTCTGAACGCTGCCTGCGCTTTGCAAGTGCCGATGGTAGTTTCGATTTGGGATGATGGTTATGGGATTTCGGTTCCGACTCAAAACCAAAGAGCGAAAGCAGATATTTCCGAAATGCTTTCCGGTTTCCAAAGAAAAGAGGAAGAAAAGCAAGGTTGCGAAATCATCCAGGTGAAAGCTTGGGATTATCCAGCGTTAATGGAAGCTTACGCGAAAGCTGAGCATTACGCAAGATACGAAAGCGTTCCGGTTGTGATTCACGTGACGGAAGTGACGCAACCACAAGGACATTCAACTTCTGGTTCGCACGAGCGTTATAAAAACGAAGAACGTTTGAAATGGGAATCTGAGTTTGACGGAATGTTAAAATTCCGTGAATGGATTTTGGATTACAGCATCGAGATTGAAGGAAATGAAGAATATTTGGCTTCGGTTGAAGAATTAGATTCAATCGATTTAGAATCTAAGAAATTGGTGAAAGACGGGCAGAAAAAAGCTTGGGAATCTTATCAAAAAACGATTTCAGATTTAAAAAATGAAGTTTTACCATTTGTAGAATCCATTAAAATTCAAAATGTTGAATTTGGTCAATTAATTGAAAACTTTAATAAAATCATTTCTAAAAGTAAGCGAGATATTTTCCATTTGGTAAGACAGTCTTTATTAGTGACAAGAGCTCAAAACTCTGCTGAAAGAACTGCTTTGAAATCAAAATACGAAGAAATCTTCAAAGTTGAGAAAGATAATTATTCCTCACATCTGTATTCTCAATCTGAATGGAAAGCTACCAATGTAAAAGAAATCAAACCCATCTATTCTGATGCTTCGGAAGAAGTGGACGGTAGAGTTGTGGTACGAAATAACTTCGATAAGATTTTTGCAAAATATCCTCAAGCTTTGGTTTTCGGTGAAGATGCGGGAAATATCGGCGATGTGAATCAAGGTCTGGAAGGACTTCAAGAAAAATATGGCGAAGTTAGAATAGCTGACACCGGAATCCGTGAAGCAACAATCCTCGGACAAGGAATTGGAATGGCGATGCGAGGTTTGAAACCGATTGCTGAAATCCAGTATTTAGATTATATTTTGTACTGTCTGCAAGGGATGAGCGATGATTTGGCAACGGTTCAATACAGAACAAAAGGTGGTCAAAAAGCGCCTGTTATCATTAGAACTCGCGGACACAGATTGGAAGGCGTTTGGCATTCTGGTTCGCCAATGGCTGGGATTCTTAATCTATCAAAAGGAATTAATATTCTGGTTCCAAGAAACCTTACGAAAGCTGCAGGTTTTTACAACACAATGCTCCAAAGTGACGAGCCGGCCGTGATTGTAGAATGTTTGAATGGTTACAGATTGAAAGAAAAACAACCGGATAACTTAGGAGAATTCACAATTCCTGTCGGAAAAATAGAAGTGACTAAGGAAGGTAAAGATGTTACTTTGGTAACTTACGGTTCAACTTGGAGAATCGTTACGGAAGCAGCGAATGAATTAGAAAAATTAGGAATTTCTGCGGAAGTGATTGATGTTCAGTCGTTGATTCCATTCGATTTGACTAATGAAATTTCAGAAAGCGTGAAGAAAACAAACCGCTTGGTCGTAATCGATGAAGATGTTGAAGGTGGAACTTCGGCATTTATTCTTCAGCAGATATTAGAAAAACAAAAAGCGTTCAAATATTTGGATTCGGAGCCATTGACGATTTCTGCAGAGAATCACAGACCAGCTTTTGCAAGTGATGGCGATTACTTCAGTAAGCCTTCTTCTGATGATATGGTTGAAAAGATCTATGCGATTTTCAATGAAATCAATCCTCAGCTATATCCGTCGATCTATTAACATTAAAACTTAAAATACATAAAATGACTTTGAAAATTCGATTTTCAAAAGGTTATTTTTTGTAGATCTTTCTCAAAATTCATCTCATTCTGATGGAGAATTGCAATGTTTTCAAAGGTCATCTTTCTAGAGGAATAGCCCTTTATAAATTCTATGTTGTCACTTCATTGCTGAAGATCCATTTTTCTCTTCCAATTGATAAAACAGGAATGAAAAATCCGCACAAAAACTCTTATTCGGTATTATTAAAACTCGTAGTGCATTATTAAACGAGATTTATTTTTAGATTGTTTATGTTCCTATCAAATACAAATTTATTCAAAAATTGAATAGTAGTAAGCGTTGTAATTTTAGCCAAAATTCTTGTCTTAAAAC
>JAGNPP010000062.1 GCA_017989575.1 Chryseobacterium sp. | reverse complement strand
CTCCATAAACAATGGTCTAATAGCACTCGGAAATATCAAAAGTGAAATCATATTAATGATAAATTGAATGGGTTCCATTTTTTCTATATTGCCTAACTCCATCTCTTTCTTGATATCTCTATAAAATATCTGCAGGTCTTCTTTTTCTACATCTCTTTTGTGGCAAGTTCCCTTGTTGATTTGTGAGACAATGTAAGTTTCTAAATAAGGATATTGCAAACTGGTCTGCAAACTACCTTCAATAAAATGAGTTATTTTTTCTTTGAACGGAAGTTCGGATCTCATTATAATCTCAGATTTTTCTTTTTCAACTTTATGAGCTTCATCGAAAACAATCTGTACCAAGTTATCTCTCGAACGGAAATAATAGTTGATGAGCGTTCTGTTGACTCCAGCCTCATCCGCAATCTCTTGTGTAGTCGCATCAAATCTACCTTGAACGAAGAATAGATTCTTCGCAGTTTCTTTGATTAACTCTTGTGTTTGGTCTTTTTTTTCTTGTTTTGACATTTTTGTTAAACAATTTTGTGCAAATTTAAATCAAACTTTTGTTTTGACAAAATTGTTAAACAATGATATTAAACATATTTGATAAAATTAATACTAAATTAATATTAGTATCAAAATGCATCGCTATTCTCATGACAAGAAATCTGGTTTACAATTAATTTTAAAATCAGTAACTTTGCAGATACTCATGACCAAAAAAAATCTAACTAACTACTCAATAAAAAAACAGAATCAACATTCTTTTATACCTAATTAAAACTGCATAAAAAAAATGAGGACTCTTGAAGATTGGAAAGTTTACAAATTCGGAAAAGGTTTTGATGATGATTATCAACTGCTGTTTTCCAATTTTGGAGAAGTAAAATCTTGTACCAAAAGTAATCCTGAAGGCAATATCATCAATGGAAGCCTGAGGGATGGCTATCCCATTATCAGTTTTACCCAATACAAACCGATAAGCGAAGCAAATCAGTCAATTTTTGAACTACAAGAAGACAACATCAAACTATTACGTGAGGAAAACAGAAATCTCAAAAAAATAGCGAGACGCAAAACCACTCCCAAAAAAGATCTAATCAAAATCCGAAAGGAAATTGCAAAGATCGAAAAAACAATAAAAAAGAACTTAAACCAACTGTCCAAACAGCGTAAGGAAGAAAAGAAGACCAGAGCTATTCACATTCATCTTTTGGCACATAAAGCAGTTGCAGAATTGTTCATTCCCAATGATGATCCGAAAAACAAAAAATTTGTTATCCACAAAAACTACGACAAAACGGACAACCGTGTAGAAAATCTTAGCTGGGCAACCCAACAAGAAGTCATAGAAAGAAGTCAAAAGAGTCCCAACTACATCCGACATACGATCAACAGACCCAAAAGAGATCCCAACATTGTTGCAAAACTCACACGAAACGAAGTGGTTCTCATCAAACGAAAATTGGAAAAAGGTGAACCAATGTCGAGATTAGCCAGGAGATTTGGCGTGTCTGATATGCAGATTTATAGAATAAAAACAGGCGAAAACTGGGCTGATGTCAAAATGAGCCTATCAGAATAATTAATAAAAAACTTTATCATATTTAATGGAACTTATACACCGCAATCTTTTAATCGGAATTCACGATTGTCTTCAGGAAACGTTTTTCGAAGACAGAAAATACGCCGACAAAGTCATAGAAAGACTCCTGAAAGCCCATAGAAAATGGGGAAGCGAAGACCGACGCGTAGTTTCCGAGATTTTTTACAACATCATCCGTTGGAAAAAACGCCTGGAATACTATATGGGAGAAAGCGCAAAGCCTACGAATGTTTACAAAATGATCATCGCGTACTTGCTTTGGAGCAAGACGCACTACAAAAAATTTGAGGAGTTCGACGGCATCAAAGTCGCTGACATTCTTACAAAACTTAAAAAAGGAACCGTTCCTACAAAAGCTATCGAACATTCGATTCCGGATTGGTTGTCAGAAACTTTGGAAAAAGAGTTGGGCAAAAGTTGGGAAAGAGAAATGCTGGCTCTCAATGAGCAAGCGCCAACAGTTTTGCGTGCCAACACTTTGAAAACGACGCCAAGAGAATTGATCGCTGATTTGAATGATGAAAATGTAGAAGCTTTCACCATCAAAAATTATCCTGATGCCATCCAATTGGCAGAAAAGAAAAACGTTTTCTTAACCTCAGCTTTCAAAGACGGATTCTTTGAAGTTCAGGATGCGAGTTCCCAAAAAATCGGAGAATTGTTGGATGTGCAGGAAGGAATGCGCGTTGTGGATGCTTGTGCAGGTGCAGGCGGAAAAACTTTGCACTTGGCCGCTTTGATGAAAAACAAAGGTCAAATCATCGCACTAGACATCTACGAATGGAAACTGACAGAACTGAAAAGACGTGCCAAAAGAGCTGGCGCTCACAACATTGAAACCAGATTGATTTCCGACAACAAAGTCATCAAAAGACTTCACGAGAAAGCAGATAGATTATTGATAGATGCACCGTGTTCGGGTCTTGGTGTCTTGAAAAGAAATCCAGATTCCAAATGGAAAATAGATCAGGCTTTTATCGATAGAATCAAAGGAGAGCAACAGCAAATCCTGCAAGACTATTCCAAGATTCTAAAAAAAGGCGGACAGATGATCTACGCAACGTGTTCAATTTTGCCTTCGGAAAACAATGAACAAGTCAAATTGTTCCTTAGTAACAATCCGGATTTTACACTGGTAAAAGATCAAAAAATAATGCCAAGCGAAGGCTATGACGGATTTTACATGGCACTCATCAAGCGTAATGCGTAAAAAAAATCCTGAACAGTCATAACAACTGATCAGGATTTAAAAACACAAATTATGAAAGGGCAAATCTAAAACAAAACGTATAATAATGTCTTATCATTTGGTAAGATTTTATCTGAATATGATTTTAAACATAGCAAAAGTGGTTCTTTGGAATCACTTTTTTTCTACTCAAAATCCCTATTCTTGGGACGTCCAAAAGATTTGATCAGATTTATTTGTTAATCCAATTAATATCATATTTTAGAATCATTCGAAAGTTATATTTATTATTAAATTTGCTATTCCAAAATTTTATATAAATGTTTGAAACAGATATCATTATAATAGGTGCAGGTCCTACGGGACTTTTCACAGTTTTTGAAGCAGGATTGTTGAAGTTGAGATGTCATTTGATTGATGCACTTCCTCAGCCTGGTGGGCAATTGACAGAGCTTTATCCTAAAAAACCAATCTTCGACATTCCTGGATTTCCAAGTGTAGATGCGGGTGTTTTGGTAGATAACCTTATGGAACAAATTAAACAGTTTGAACCTCAATTTTCACTAGCCCAAAAAGCAGTGAGCTATGAAAAAACGGAAGAAGGTGATTTCATCGTCACTACAAGCCGTGGCATCAAAGTAAAAGGAAAAGCCATCGCCATTGCCGGAGGACTTGGAAGTTTTGATCCAAGAAAACCGGAATTGGAAAACATCGATAAGTTTGAGGAAAAAGGCGTAGAATACTTTGTAAGAGAACCGGAAATGTTCCGCGATAAGAAAATCGTAATCGCGGGCGGTGGAGATTCTGCATTGGACTGGTCGGTTTTCTTGGCAGATGTAGCGTCTTCAGTCACTTTGATTCACAGACGTAATGAGTTCCGAGGTGCTTTGGATTCTGTAGAAAAAGTAACGGAATTGAAACATCAAGAAAAAATCAACCTCATCACACCCGCAGAAGTGACGGGTTTGATTGGCGAAGAAACTTTGTCCGCTATCGAAATTGAAAAAAACGGTGAAAAATCCATCATCGAAACAGATTATTTGATTCCATTATTCGGATTGACTCCCAAATTAGGACCTCTATCCGATTGGGGATTGGAAATCGAGAAAAACGCCATCAAAGTTAACAATGCTTTGGATTACCAAACCAACATCGAAGGCATCTACGCAATCGGCGACATCAATACTTATCCTGGAAAATTAAAATTGATCCTTTGTGGTTTCCACGAAGCAACATTGATGGTTCAAAGTGTTTACAACAGACTGAATCCGGGGAAAAAATTCGTTTTAAAATACACTACAGTCAGCGGCGTTGATGGTTTCGACGGAACTAGAAAAGAAGCAGAAAAAGCAGTTGTAAAAGCAATCGACTAATAAAGAAATTGTTAGAGATTAGACTTTTCTAGCTTATATATAATATAAAAGAGGATTTCGAATCCTCTTTTTTTAATTCAGGTTTTGAATCAAAATCTAACTTCTAAAATCTAATTTCTAAATTCTACTTACTATCTTTGCAATATGTCAGACGTTAATATTACAATCATAGACAGAAACGGCGTTTCTCACACAATTCCTGCACCAACAGATATGGCAATGAGCCTGATGGAAATCGTACGTGCCTACGAATTGGCAGAGGAAGGAACTATCGGAATCTGCGGTGGAATGGCGATGTGCGCCTCTTGCCAGTGTTATGTTTTGAGCGAAAATGTGCCACTTCCAGAGATGTTGCCCGATGAAGAAGCAATGCTGGATGAAGCTTACAATGTAAAACCAAACAGCCGACTGGGCTGTCAGATTCCTGTAACTATGGAATTGGAAGGACTAATTGTAGAGTTGGCTCCCGAATATTAAAATCTTAATTCCATCAAAAACAAAGAGAGAGAAAATGAATTGACATTTTCTCTCTCTTTTTATTAATCGTTGATGATTACTCCAAAATAAATTTCTTAGTAACCACTTTCCCAGATTTTGTCTTGAATACGGCTAAGTAAAAACCTTTAGTCAATTTATTAAGATCAACCTTACCGATGGATAGAAGATTTTTAGATTCCACCAATAGTCTTCCGCTGGTATCAATAATCGCTAAACTCTCCGCAGAATCTTTCCCAAATCTGTAGTTAAGAGATTTATCTTTAATATATATTTCCACCGAACTTTTATCCATTTCCGAAGCCGATAGAACCGAACCTTTCGCCGTTTCGATAATAAATTCTAAGCCCAACTTTGCAAACTTGGCAGCGTGCGTGGCTGTATTGTTACTACGTGATAAGGTGTCGTTTGCACTATGAATATAAGGATTGGATTGCGAAAAAGAAGCCTCAAAAGGAAATGCAGCATCGAAACCATTTTGCGCCCAACTGAAATGATCGGAACATCCATAATTACAAATTGTACTTCCATATGTGAATGCGTGAGCACCAGTTTTGTTGTAATGCTCCATCAATTCTATCAAAAACAAATTGAGATCATTGCTATTATAAGCATCTGTAGATACGTAAACATCTCTGCTGGAACCCTTGTAATTTGTCATGTCAAACTGAACATATGACAATACATTTTTACCCTCGGAAGCGTAATCCTGAGCAATTTCCGAAGATCCAACCAGACCAATTTCTTCGGCTGCATACGCCATAAACTCAACCGTTTTTGCAGGTTTGTAATTCATAGCCAAAAGCACGCGCATCATTTCTGTGATGGTTGCAATTCCAGAAGCATCATCGTCCGCACCAGGCGCTAAAGCGGCGTTGGAAATCGTATCCATATGCCCACCAACAATGATATATTCACTTGGAGAAACGTTTCCATTAATCGTAAAAATCAAAGAAGGCATCGGCGTTCCCACGTGATTTACAATTCTCACAGAAACATCGGTTCTTCCCGAAGCAGCAATCAAACCTTCCCATTTTGTTTTCAGATCCTGTACAGAAGTCTTGGCCTGTTGGGTGGTATGTCTGCGGGTTCCGTAAGCTTCCATCACCAAAATGTGGCTTTTGATATTCTCTGCGTTTACCAATCCAATAGCTTGGTTTACAAGTGCATCTTGAGAGATTGTAAAATCTAAAATTCTATTGGATTTTTTCGCAATTTTTATCGCAGAAAGCGCTTCTTCCGGAGAGGATTTATAAACATATCCAGGGCCGTGCGTAATGACATTATGATGCAGATATTCCGCTGCTTTTTCGGATAAATGGACAGCAGCGTGTTGATTATTGGTATTGATAATCTGAATTTCATTTGGAAATTTCTCTTTCAGCGCAATGGCACTTTTGGCATCTGTGGTGGCATAAAACCTTTCAGACTGAGCAAAAGCTTCGTTGAACAATACAAGAGAAAGGATAGAAAATAATTTTAGTTTCATTGATTTTGGATTTCAACTTTTATTTTGGTAAAAATAATCAAATTTTCTTATCACTTTTTTTGAATTTTCAACCTTGATTAATGAATGATGGAATTATTTTTGAATTAACCCGGAAAATAAGATAACATGAAAAAGAAATTCATCAAAATAGTAATTCCAGTATCGTTGGGAATTTTAGGTCTTGTCCTATTACAAAACTGCTCTGCAGGCATTCCCGAAAAAGCAAATGCCGTTCAGAATTTTGAACCTGAAAAATACTTAGGAAAATGGTATGAGATTGCAAGATTTGATTATCGTTTTGAAAAAAACATGAACCAAGTTACCGCCACTTATTCCAAAAATACAGACGGCACAATCAAAGTGGATAATAAAGGATACGATTACGTAAAAAAAGAATGGAAGCAGAGCATTGGCGAAGCAAGATTTGTAAATTCTGAAAACGAAGCAAGACTGAAAGTATCTTTTTTCAAACCATTCTGGGCAGGCTATAACGTCATTGCGTTAGAAGATGATTATAAACATGCGTTGGTTGTTGGCAATAATCTAAAATACCTTTGGATTCTTTCCAGAGAGAAAAAAATTCCTGAAGATGTCAAAAATAAATTTTTGGACAAAGCCAAAGAAATCGGATACGATACTTCCCAATTGATCTGGGTAGAACAGAAATAAATTATCCTGTAACTTTAGTCGATAAGAAAAAAGACAAAACCATAACGTATTGCCGATTGGAAAAGCATTATTTTGTTTCGAGCGAGACAACGAGCGTAACGATGCCGACCGAGAAAAAACAAAAGATACAACGAAAAGTGGACTGAAAGCTTAATAATAAACTGAATCCTTATGCTTTTAAATTAAAAACTTTTCTTATTTCACAACGAATTCACTAACTTAGGAGCAATAAATACTGTTAAAAAACATCTGATAATATGGCATTTATAGACTACTATAAAATCCTTGGGATTGAAAGAAATGCGTCTGCCGAAGATATCAAAAAAGCGTACAGAAAGCTGGCGCGGAAATATCATCCTGACATGAATCCGAACGATAAAGAGGCAGAAAAGAAATTCAAGGAAATTAATGAAGCTAACGAAGTCCTAAGCAATGCGGAAAACCGCGCTAAGTATGACAAATATGGTGAACATTGGAAACATGGTGAAGAATATGAACGTGCACAGCAACAGCAGAGAAAGCATCAGCAGTACACCGGAAATTCTGGCAGTGGATTTTCGGGAGCAGATTATGATGGAAGTGAAGATTTTTCGGATTTTTTCCAATCCATGTTTGGCGGAAACGGAAATTTCGGAAGAAATACCAGAGGCAGTGCCAGCGGAAAATTCAAAGGTCAGGATATTTCGGCAGAGCTGAATCTAGATCTGAGAGATGTCTATAAAACGCATCAGCAGACTTTTGAAATTAATGGTAAAAAGATTAGAATTACGATTCCAGCAGGCGTTTACGACGGGCAACAGATCAAGCTTAAAGGTCACGGAAATCCGGGAATGAATGGTGGTCCAAACGGTGATCTTTACATTACATTCAACATTAACGAAGACAAAGATTTTAAGCGCGAAGGTGACGATCTCAGGGCTTCTGTTGATATTGATCTTTACACCGCCGTTTTAGGTGGAGATGTAAATATCCAGACACTTGACGGCGCCGTAAAACTTAAAGTAAAACCGGGAACGCAAAACGGAACTACAGTGCGGTTAAAAGGCAAAGGATTTCCAATTTATAAAAAAGAAAATGAATTTGGTGATCTTTATGTGACTTATAACGTAAAAATCCCGACTCACCTCACAGAAAAACAAAAAGAACTGTTTCAGCAACTCAAAAATTCTTAGCTATGAACGAAAGAATATCCGTAGAAGAAATCATCCGGTTATATAAAATAGATTATACGTTTCTGGATCAACTGATCGATTCTGAATTGCTGCATCCGCAAACTGAAAACAGCATCCGCTACATTGTTTACGAAGAACTGCCGCATCTCGAACGCTTCGCAAACTGGCATTATGATCTAGACGTCAATCTACCTGGCATAGAAATTATCCATAAACTTCTGAATCAGATGGAAGAGTTAAGAAATGAAAACAGACGCCTGCTTCAGAATGTTTCAAAATACGAAGATTGGGAAGATGCCGATCTGTAGATAATATTTTTTGTAAATTTGTGATATGGAATTATTTGATGTTCTTATTGTTGGTGGTGGTCCAATTGGTTTAGCTTGTGCACTGGAAGCCCGGAAAAATAATCTGAAATATATAGTTATAGAAAAAGGAACTGTTGCAAACAGCATATACAACTATCCCTTATATATGACTTTTTTTTCAACGGCCGACCGCTTGGAAATTGATGATATTCCTTTTATCACAACCAAACCGAAGCCTGGCAGACAAGATGCGCTTGAATATTATCAGGGAATCGCGCGCGCAAAAGAAATCAACATCCGACCTTATGAAAAGGTAATCAACATTCAAAAATCTACTTTTTTTCAAGTAGAAACCAGTAAACAGATTTACTTTGCAAAAAATGTGATTATTGCGACAGGTTTTTATGACATCCCGAATTTGATGGACATTCCGGGAGAAGATTTACCAAAAGTAAAACATTATTACACAGAGCCTTATCCGTATGCTTTTCAAAACGTTGTGGTTATTGGCTCCAGCAATTCTTCCGTAGATGCAGCTCTCGAAATCTACAGAAAAGGCGGAAATGTAACCATGATTATCCGAAGCAATGAGATTTCTAAAAGTGTAAAATATTGGGTAAAACCCGACATCGAAAATCGAATCAAAGAAGGAAGCATCAAAGCTTTTTTCGGAGCAGAGCTTTTGGAAGTGAAAGATCAATCTGTCGTTTTCAAAACCAAAAAGAAGGAAATCCACGAAGTAGAAAATGATTTTGTTCTCGCAATGACTGGCTATCTTCCCGATTTCGAATTCCTAAAAAACATGGGAATCAATCTGAAAGGCGAATGCCTCAATCCACACTACAACAATGAAACAATGGAAAGCAATGTAGAAGGAATCTATCTTGCAGGTGTTGTCTGTGGCGGAAAAGACACGCATCTTTGGTTCATAGAAAACTCCAGAATCCACGCAAAGCAAATCATCAAAGATATTCTTGATAAAGCTTAAGCCAATGGATTTCTACTTTGGATCTTTACATTTGAATGTTGTTTCTTTTTTATTACAAAGTGGTATTCTTTTTGTAATTTATTGGACGACAAATAAAAACTATGAAAAAAAACACAATTCTCAAGTTATTTCCTTTATTCATCGTACTTTCCTTAACATTGATTAAATGTAAAAAAGATGAATCTGTATCATCCTCAGATTCGGGCAACAATCCAATTACGGACATTCTGGGTTCTGATGACAAAAAAGAGGAAGAGAAAAAAGATGAAGAAACAGAAAAACCAAAAGTTCCGGATGTTGTTATTCCGAGAAAAGATTTCGGCTATTTTCCTTGGGTTTATAAAAATCAAGACTCAGTTTCTCAAAAAAACAAAAAAGAATTTACCGGCAAAGCGCTTTACACCATTTTGGCGCTCAATCGTCTTGACAGATCCAATATTGGCGCTGCAGACACCCTCGTAGTTCCAGCCAAAATAGAAGAAAATTTCTTGATCTACTCGCCGTTTCCAGGCCATATTACAACCTTGGAAAATGTGAAAAAATTCGTATTCTTCTCGTATCCCATTCAGGCATTTGGTGTTTACGAATATGGAAATCTTGTAAAATGGGGACCCACAAGTATGGGAAAAAAAGCAACCAAAACCAAAACAGGTTTGATGTTTGCCAACTGGAAAAAAGAAGTCGCCATCTCCACCGTGAGCGACGAGTGGAAACTAAGATGGAACGTAAATGTCGCTAACTTCGATGGAATCGGCTGGCACCAGTACGCAATGCCGGGCTATCCCGCTTCGCACTCTTGCCTCCGAATGTTGGAAGAAGACGCCAAATGGATGTACACGTGGGTTGACACCTGGGTTTTGAACAAAGGCGGACAAACCACCAGAGCCAAAGGAACACCGTTGATTGTGCACGGCGATTATCCGTGGGGAAAACGCAGACCTTGGAAAAAACTGCTCGATTCTCCGGAAGCTAATAATATTTCGGAAGACGAGATGAACAAAATCATAGAACCTCAACTGGCAGAAATCCTGAAAGAACAGGAAAACCGTGAATTGGTAATCCAACAAGTTGAACAGGAGAAAAAAGCAAAAGCAGATTCTTTGTCAGCAGTCAAAACGCTGGCTTCTACAAATAATGTGAACTAGATTTTTCTGGCAGCAAAAAATATCGTCCTAAAATAGTAAAACCGTTCAAATTACTTTGAACGGTTTTACTTTATTTGGCGATATAAATGTTAAATATTTCCAACCACCGTTTTAATTTGTGTGAATTCCTTAATCGCATGCAAGGACAATTCCACACCATAGCCAGAAGATTTTGCACCACCAAAAGGTAATCTTACGTCAGAACTTGTCACTTTATTAATAGAAACCGTTCCGGACTCCAGATTATCAACGAAAAACTGAGCTCTTTTTTTATCTTTGGTCCAGACAGAATTTCCTAGTCCAAATGGAATATCATTGGCTAATTTTAGAATTTCTTCATCATTTTTTCCAATCATCAGAATTGCCAAAGGTCCAAATAATTCTTCCTGCAAAATTGGATTTCCTTCTTTTACCAAAATGATTCCGGGCCGAAATTCACTTTCCGAAATGCGTTCCAAAGCCAGAACCACTTCTGCCCCATTTTTCAATGCTTTTTTATATTGACTCTCCAACTCATCTGCCAAATCCGGACGCGCCATCTTGCTGAGTTTGGTTTCACTTTTCATTGGATCTGCAGGCTGGTAAGCATTATATTCCTGGATGAATCTTGGAACAAAATCTTTTTCCACTTTCTCGTGAACGATGAAACGTTTCGCAGCGTTGCAAATCTGTCCTGTGTTTTGCAATTTTGCCCAAGGCGCTTCCGTCGCAGCTTTCTCAAAATCAGGATCTTCCAAGACAATGAAAGCATCACTTCCGGCTAATTCCAAAATCGATTTTTTGATG
>JAGNPP010000276.1 GCA_017989575.1 Chryseobacterium sp. | reverse complement strand
ATATCTTCGTTTGATCGATGCTTACGCTCACGTTCAAAAACATGGCGAAGTTTGTCCTGCAAACTGGGAAGAAGGGAAAGAAGCAATGAATGCCAACAGAACTGGCGTTGCAGAATACTTCAGCAAGAATTAATATTACAATGTAAAAAAATGTAACAGTTTAACAATGAATTAATTATTGGTAAATTGTTAAACTGCTACATTGCTAAATTTTATAAAATTATGTACATAGAACTTACAGAAGACAACTTGCAACAGATTGTAAGTGAGAATGATAAAGTGATGGTTCAGTATGGTGCAACGTGGTGTGGAAACTGCAGAATTATGAAACCGAAATTCAAAAAATTGGCTTCAGAAAATGACGAGATTCCTTTCTATTACGTAGATGCAGAAAAATTACCAGAGAGCAGAAAGCTTGCGACAGTTGACAATTTGCCAACATTCGCAGTATTTGAAGGCGGAACGTTGAAAAGCCAAGTTCAAACCAACAAAGCTGACAGCTTGACGACATTATTTTCAGAAATAAAAGCTTAGAATAATTAATATTTTAATCATTTAATTTTTTTAATCTTTTAATTTATACAAAATGAAATTACCCATCATAAGACAGTTTTATCAAAACCAAACACCAGAAAATCTGGAAGCAACTTTGGAAGTTTTGGAAAGTTTTTCAGAATTCCGAAATGTTTCTGAAGAAGACCTGAACGTTGCAGGAGAATTGATAACAAACATTTGTGGCGCGCTTGAAGTTCACGCAAACGTCAACAACGGAATGAGCGAAAAAGATGCGCTTAACTCATTTGCCCAAAAGGTAATGGGATCCATAGACAAATAAAAGTAAAACTTTTATACGATAAAAAGGCTTTAGAAAATCATTCTAAAGCCTTTTTTAATTAAATTTGATAAAAACATAAGACTATGAAAGATTTTATTGAAGCGCTTCCAAAAGCTGAATTACATTTACACATCGAAGGAAGTTTTGAGCCAGAATTGATGTTCGAAATTGCCCAAAGAAACCAAATCGAGATTCCTTACAAAACCATCGACGAAGTCAAAAAAGCCTATCAATTCTCTTGTCTTCAGGATTTTCTTGATATTTATTACGCTGGAGCTGGCGTCTTGATTCACGAGAAAGATTTCTACGATTTGGCGATGGCTTATTATCAGAAGTGTTATGAAAACAATGTCATCCATACAGAAATTATGTTCGATCCACAAACCCATACAGAACGTGGAATTGCTTTTGAAACCGTGATTAATGGATTGCAAAAAGCAAGATTGGATGCGAAAAAAAAATGGGGAATCAATTCTTTATTTATAATGAGCTACCTGCGACATTTGTCCGAGGAATCAGCGTTTGAAATTTTGAAACAATCGCTTCCTTATAAAGATTTGATTACTTCTGTCGGTTTGGATTCTTCCGAAATGGGAAATCCGCCTATTAAATTCAAAAACGTTTTCGAAGCTTCTGTAAAAGAAGGTTACATTCCCGTCGCTCACGCAGGAGAAGAAGGTCCAACCGAATATATTTGGGAAGCGATTGATGTTTTGAAAGTTGCCAGGATCGACCACGGAAACAGATGTTTGGAAGACGAAAATTTGGTTCAAGAGATTGTAAAAAGAGATTTGGCTTTAACGGTTTGTCCACTTTCCAATCTCGAGTTAAGAAATACAGATGTGATGATCAATCATCCTTTGAAAATGCTTTTGGATAAAGGCATCAAAGCAACCGTAAATTCTGATGATCCTGCTTATTTTGGAGGTTATATGAATGCAAATTTCATCGCCGTTCAGGAAGCTCTTAATCTTTCGAAAGAAGAAATTATCACATTAATTAAAAACTCATTCAACTACTGTTTTGCAACGGATGAGCAGAAGAAAGTTTATTTAGAAAAAGTTGATGAAGCGATTAATAATTCTTAAGAATCATCAAACTCCTTTTATGATTTTGAAAACCATAATGTTCATAGAGTTTTTTAGCTTTGTCATTATGGTTTTCTATTTCTAAAAGCACCACTTTGAAGTTATTATCAACAGAATAATTTTTCACAAATTCCAGCGCTTTTTTCCCCAGCGACTTTCCCTGAAATTCTGGTTTGACAAACAACTCATCCAAAAACAAGATCTCGCCACCAAACTCAAAACTGAAATATTTTACAAGAATAATATAACCAGCAATTTGACCTTCAAAAACAATTTTGAAACAATCGCCATATTTCTCTTCATTAATGAATTTGGCGAAGTTTTCAGTCGTCACCTTTTCATCAAACGGATAAAAATCTATGGCGTAGAAATCCTTCATCATTACGCACAATTCGGAAATATCGGAGAGGTTTGCTATTAAAATTTCGTGGTTCATTTTTTCTTTTTTTCTCGCCAAAGCCAAGGCTCAATCGGATTTTTATCTTGCCAAAGTCCTACTCTATTTTTGCGGGCTTCCTTTTCTAATTTGGCGTAAATAGGATCTTTTGAATATTTTGTAAAATGCCAAGCCATTCCCAGCTTTATCATTTCCTGATTGACATTTTGATTTCTATCATTAATGACAACCGCAATTAATCTTTTATATCGATCATATTTTTTGCCTTTGACTGTCACAATTCTCCCGAAACAAAGATCAGACAAAGCAATTTTAGCATTGTTCCCAAACGGTTGTTTTCCTCTTTTCTCAGGACAATCGATGTGCGCCAAACGGATTTTGGTGGGAACATTTTTGTAAAGAATTTCCATCGTATCACCATCAGAAATCCCAATGACTTTTGCAGAAAATGTTTTGTTAGAAAGCTTCTCGGAAATTTGAGTTTGTCCAAATATTTGAACCGAAAATAAAATTAGAAATAGGAAATTTCGCATCAAAAAACTTAAATCTCAAATTTCTTCTTTGCCAATTCTTTTCTTACTCTGCTCAAACTTTCGGGCGTGATTCCAAGGTACGAAGCCACCATCCATTGTGGCGCTCTCAGCATTAGATTCGGATATTTTTTCAGAAATTCAAGGTAGCGTTCTTCGGCAGTTGTGCTAATGAGCGCATTCACACGATTCTGCAGATTCTTGATATGATTGAACATCAACCGTTGATTTTTCTCCGCAACATCTGGATAAATCTTGGACAAATCCTCGAAGAAACCTTCTCGGGTGACAATGATTGTACTTTCCTCAATCGCCTCTATATAAAAACGAGATTTTTCATTCAACAATTGGCTGGTGGTGTCCGAAATAATCCAGTTTTCCGGAGCGAACTGAATCACGTGTTCTTTGCCAACTTTATCGATAGAATACATTCTTAGCAGGCCTTTTTCCACGAAAAAAGTACAATCCGAAATCTCGCCTTCTCTTAGAATGATTTCATTTTTTTTCGCTTGTTTCACTTCATAAAAAGTGGAGCAAAACTCTAAGCTGGCTATGGGAACGCCCAAAATCTTGGATAGATGATTTCGGAAATTTTGATATTCCATAAGTGTGTTTTTGTAATTTTATCTGTTAGCTTTTTCAGGCTTTAACAGTAAGTTTAAACTTTTTCCAAATCGATACTTTGATGAGATGCGTTGTGAGTGGCTTTTCCATTTTCCAGAACAATGAGCTGCGGACTTTGATGCACGACATCAAAACGCATTTCTATCTCATTGGACAAAGCTCGGTTTTCCAACAGATCTAGAAAATAAAAAGTGTAATTTTTATCTAAAGTTTCAATTTGTTTTTCAAAAGATTTCAAAACAGTTTTGCTGATGAAGCAACGTGT
>JAGNPP010000275.1 GCA_017989575.1 Chryseobacterium sp. | reverse complement strand
AAAGGCATTTTGTTAGTGTATTCCGAATCTTTTTTAAGTACAGAATTGATAATCACTTCTTCAATATCTTTAGAATTGTTTGTACTATCTTTTTTCTCTTGAGCATAAGCAAAAGTGGAAACTAAAATCACGGCACTTACAATAACTTTCTTCATTGCTATAATAATTTTTGCAAATGTATTATTTTTATTAATTCTAAATTAGAATAAATTATGATATATGTCATTTCTTAAAAAAATGTTAAAACAAAAAAAGCTGTTGAAATTATCAACAGCTTTTTAATTATATTTTAAAATCCTTTGTTTATGCAGGAATTTCGCCTTTGTATAGGAATGAAACAATTTCTTTGTTCACTTTTTCTACCATTTCGCTAAACAAGTAGAAAGATTCTTGCTTGTAAATCACCAATGGATCTTTTTGCTCATAAACCGCACCTTGCGAAGAACGACGAAGGTCATCCATCTCTCTCAAGTGTGTTTTCCAGTTTTCATCAATGATAGACAATGAGATGTTCTTTTCGAAATCTGTAATCAATGATTCACATTTTGTTTCGTAAGCTTGTTGCAAATCGGTAACGATAGTCATTGTTTTTGTGCCGTCTGTGAAAGGAACCTGGATCATTTTGAACATCGAACCTTGGTTTAGGAAAACGTTCTCGATGATTGGATACGCTTTTTCTTTCAAAAGATTCAATCTCAAGTCGTAATCTTCTTTTGCTGCTTTGAACACTTTGTCTGTAAGCGCAGGGATTTGCAAGCTTCCAAATTCTGTCTCTGTCACAGGCGCTTCCATTGTGAAATATTTGATGATCTCGAATTCGAAATCTTTGTAATTTCCTGTTGCTTTGGCTGCGGAAACAATTGCTGCAGAAGTATCATAGATCATATTCACGATGTCATACTTCAAGTGATCTCCGAACAAGGCGTTCTTTCTACGTTTGTAGATTACATCACGCTGTTTGTTCATTACATCATCATATTCCAACAATCTTTTTCTAACCCCGAAGTTGTTCTCTTCCACTTTTTTCTGAGCTCTCTCGATAGACTTGGAAATCATAGAGTGTTGAATTACTTCACCTTCTTTATGACCCATTCTGTCCATCATTTTAGCGATTCTCTCGGATCCGAAAAGACGCATCAAGTTGTCTTCCAAAGAAACATAGAATTGAGAACTTCCTGGATCTCCCTGACGGCCAGCTCTACCTCTCAACTGTCTGTCAACACGACGGGAATCGTGTCTTTCTGTTCCGATGATTGCTAAACCTCCAGCATCTTTTACTTCTGCTTTCAACTTGATATCGGTACCTCTACCAGCCATATTCGTAGCGATAGTCACAACGCCTGGTCCACCAGCTCCAGCTACGATTTCTGCTTCTTTTTTGTGAAGCTTCGCATTCAAAACTTGGTGTTGGATTTTTCTTAAGCTTAATGCTTTTGACAATAATTGAGAAATCTCAACCGAAGTTGTACCAACCAAAACAGGTCTTCCAGCTGAGGTCAATCTTTCGATTTCTTCGATTACTGCATTGTATTTTTCACGATTGGTCTTGAAAACCAAATCTTGTCTGTCATCTCTTTGGATTGGTCTGTTGGTAGGAATTACCACAACATCCAGCTTGTAAATCTGCCAGAATTCTCCAGCTTCTGTTTCCGCAGTTCCGGTCATTCCCGCCAATTTGTTGTACATACGGAAATAGTTCTGCAAAGTAACCGTAGCAAACGTTTGTGTCGCAGCTTCGATTTTTACATTTTCTTTGGCTTCAATCGCCTGGTGAAGTCCGTCTGAGTAACGACGACCATCCATAATACGACCTGTCTGCTCATCCACGATTTTCACTTCGCCGTCAATTACCACATATTCATCATCTTTTTCGAATAATGTATAAGCTTTAAGCAATTGATTCATTGTGTGAATACGCTCAGATTTTACAGAAAAATCTCTGTACAATTCTTCTTTCGCTGCGAACTCTTCTTCTTTGGAAAGGTTTTTCTTTTCGATGTCAGCAATTTCTGTTCCGATGTCTGTCAAAACAAAGAATTGAGAATCTTCAATACCTGCAGACATATATTCTACACCTTTATCTGTCAAATCGATTTGATTGTTTTTCTCATCGATCACGAAATAAAGATCTTTATCTACTTTCGGCATATCGCGGTTGTTGTCCGCCATATATTGACCTTCAGTTTTCTGAAGCAATGCGCGGTTTCCACTTTCGGATAAGAATTTGATCAATTGTCTGTTTTTCGGAAGACCTCTGTAAGATTGCAACAATTTGAATCCTCCTTCCTTGGTGTTTCCGTTTGCTATTAATTTTTTAGCTTCATTGAAGATGGCAGAAACCGTTTTTTTCTGAACCTCAACAATTCTATCAATAGAAGGTTTCAAAACATCAAATTCCTGTCTGTCACCTTGTGGAACCGGACCAGAAATAATTAAAGGTGTTCTGGCATCATCTACCAAAACAGAATCCACCTCATCCACAATCGCAAAGTTCAATTCTCCCTGAACCAATTCTGTAGGATTGGTCACCATATTGTCTCTCAGGTAATCGAAACCGAATTCGTTATTGGTTCCGTAGGTAATGCTTGCCTGATAAGCTTTTCTTCTTGAGTCTGAGTTTGGCTGATGAAGATCGATACAATCAATCGTCAATCCGTGGAATTGGTACAATGGACCCATCCACGCCGAGTCACGTTTTGCCAAATAGTCATTCACAGTTACAACGTGAACCCCTCTTCCTGGCAAAGCATTAAGATAGATTGGCAATGTTCCTACCAAAGTTTTACCTTCACCGGTTGCCATTTCCGAGATTTTACCAGAGTGCAACACAACACCACCGATAAACTGCGTGTCGTAATGTACCATATCCCAAACCACAGGCGTTCCAGCCGCATCCCAAGAGTTTTTCCAAACTGCAGTGTCACCTTCTAGAACCACAAAATCTTTTGTAGCTGCCAGTTCGCGATCTCTTTCTGTAGCCGTTACGCGGATTTCTCCGTTTTGCGCCAAACGTCTCGAGGTTTCTTTTACCAATGCAAAAGCTTCCGGAAGAATCTCGCCAAGAACTTTTTCTTCAACATCGTACGATTCTTTTTTCAGACCTTCGATTTTGGTGAAAAGTGCTTCCTTCTCGTCAACGTTGGTTGAGTTTTTTATCTGCTCTTTAATTTCGTCTATTTGGGTTGTAAACTTAGCCGTTGCAGATTTTATCTTTTCTTTAAATTCTGCGGTCTTATCTCTCAGCCCATCATCGGATAATGATTGGATGCCAGATTCTACGGCTTTGATTTTTGTGACAACTTTTTTTACTTCTTTAAGATCTTTTGCATTTTTGTCTCCCAAAAAACTTTTAAGAACGGTATTTAAAAAACTCATAATTTGCTATTTGCGGTTTGCACTTAGCTTTTGGCTAATTGCGTTATTTTATTTAAAAAGGAATTTGGCAAAGGTAAACTCGATGCCAAAAACGAATTAATATTCGTCTTCGTTCCAGAGGTAATCCTCGTCTGTAGGATAGTCGCTCCAGATTTCGTCAATCGCATCATAGATTTCTCCTTCGTCCTCGATAGCTTGTAGGTTTTCTACAACTTCCATAGGTGCTCCGGTTCTGATGGCGTAGCCAATCAATTCTGCCTTGGTCATCGGCCAAGGTGCATCACTTAGGTAAGATGCTAATTCTAATGTCCAATACATAATTTATAATTTTTGCAAAAGTAAAAAATTAGGTGATACTTTATAC
>JAGNPP010000061.1 GCA_017989575.1 Chryseobacterium sp. | reverse complement strand
TCTCAAAATGAATTTTTGAAACGTTGGAATTTCAATCTATCATTGCTTTCACAGAATTCTTATCTTAAAAATGACCAAGTTTTGGTTTGGAATCCATTCGAGAAACAAGCAGATCAATTGCTTAGAACACAGAATATTTTAGCTTCAGCTTTGTTCAATTCCAGTGCTAAATCTGGTTGGAATGGGAGTTACCGATACACGGACAATGATAATCTCATCAACGCTAATTTCAGTAATGAAGCGCACAGCCAAAATTCGCATTACTTGAATGTCGGTTATTCTTTCACAAAAACGTTCCGCACCGATTGGGAAAATTCTTACCATAATATTTCGAATAGTTCGCAGGTTTACGACTCTCGAAATTACCTTCTTCAAAACTGGGAAACAAAGCCAAAAGCGACTTACAAACTCACTGAAACTTTGCAGACAGAGCTTTTCGGCGCGCTTCGTCAAAAGAAAAGAACCGATGGTGAAGAGTTGTTGAAAACTTACGAAATCTCCGGAACGCTTCAGTGGGAAAAGGTCAAAACGTCCGTGCGAGCGAATTTTTCTTTCATTAATAATGACTTTACCGGGAATAATTTCAGCATCGTCGGAAATCAAATGTTGGAAGGTTTGAAAGTTGGGAAAAACCAAGTTTGGTCGTTGTTCATCCAGCAATCCATCAATTCTTTCATTCAATTAAACGTGAATTATGAAGGTAGAAACTCAGGCGAAAGAACGATTCATATTGGAAGTATGCAGATTCGGGCGAGTTTTTAAAGTTGGAGAGTCTGAGAGTGGGAGAATTTGAGAGTGGGAGAAAGACAGAGATAGAAGTGTGAATCGGATATGATTAATTATAAAACTCCCTCACCACTTTCCCATTCTCACTCTCTCCCACTCTCAAACTCTCCCATTCTCACTCTCTCAGACTCTCCCACTCTCAAACTCAATTCCTGCTCCACTCGCTCCAACTTCCCACATATAAATTGGGGATTTCGAAGCCAGCGTAATCCAAGGCTAACAACGAATGACAAGCCGTCACGCCACTTCCGCAATGGAAAATAATTTGCTTTGAATCTTTGTTTTTGAAAAATTTCGTGTAATTTTCTTTCAGAATCTCAGGCGATTTGAACAATCCATTTTCATCCAAGTTTTCGGAAAAAGGAAAATTTTCAGCGTTTGGAATATGTCCAGCTACCAAATCAATTGGTTCTGTAATGCCTTGATAACGCTGAGCTTCACGAACATCGACAATTAAATTATCTGAATTTTCGGTTGCGATTTTTACATCATTAATCCAAACTTGCGGTAATTGCCAATCATTAAAATCAGAAATATAGTCTGTTTCGGGATAATTTTCATTTCCAGAACTTAACGGATAATTTTGATTTTCAGCAAATTGCAAGCCTCCATTCAAGACTCGCACATTCTTGTGACCAACCGCTTTTAGCATCCACCAAAATCTTGCACCGGCATTTGCGCCATTTTTATCATCATAAATCACGACTTCCGAATCTTTGTCAATCCCCAATTTTCCTAAGGTTTTAATGAAATTTGAAAACGTGGGGAGCGGATGTCTTCCGCCGTTTTTCGGGTCGTCAATTTCCGCCAAATCCTTATTCAAATCAACAAAAACGGCGTTCTTCAAATGTTTTTTCTGATAATCCTCTTTTGCATTTGGACCACTTCTCACATCAAAAATTCGGAGATTTGAGCGGTTTGAAATTTGAAGAAGCTCATCGCTATTGATAATTGGATTTGTTTTCATAAAGATTTCATTAATGATAATTGGAACTGAAATTGTAAAGAATTACAACATTCTAAAATATTAAAAAAACCATACAGACACATCATAATTCGATTTAAAATAAAATCTAAATCTCCTATCAAAATTATGAGACTGTTTGGTGAAATTATTTTTCATCATAAAGTTGAAAAATTTTAGCCAAATATTTAAATTAATTAGATTTGCGAATCAATAAAAATAAAAATGGAAACACCTAAAGAAAAAATCCTAATCACTGGCGCACTTGGACAAATCGGAACGGAACTGACGGTAAGATTGTCGGAAATCTACGGCAAAGAAAACGTTATCGCATCTGGACTTGACAAATGGAAAGAAGACATCACGGAAGCTGGCTATTACGAAAGACTTGATGTGACTAATTTTCAAGCGGTTACAGACGTGATTAAAGAACACAACATCACCACAGTTTATCATTTGGCGTCGTTACTTTCCGGAACATCGGAAAAACAGCCTCTTTTCGCTTGGAAACTGAATCTTGACCCATTGATTCATCTTTGCGAATTAGCGAAGGCAGGAACGCTTAAAAAGATCTTCTGGCCAAGTTCCATCGCAGTGTTTGGAAAAGGAATTCCTAAAGAAAATGTGGGACAAGAAGTGGTTCTCAATCCGACAACCGTTTACGGAATCTCAAAAATGGCAGGTGAAAAATGGTGTGAATATTATTTCGAAAAATATGGTGTGGACATTAGAAGTATCCGTTATCCTGGTTTGATTTCTTGGAAAGCTCCGGCAGGTGGAGGCACTACAGATTACGCTGTTGAGATTTTTTACGAGGCTGTGGAAAATGGAAAATATACGAGTTTCATCAAGGAAGATACGGCGATGCCAATGTTGTATATGGACGACGCAATTGATGCGACAATCAAGCTGATGACGGCTCCAAAAGAGCAAGTTAAAATTCGCTATTCTTACAACCTTGGTGGGATGAGATTTACGCCGAAAGAATTGGCAGATGAAATCAAAAAAACGATACCAAATTTTGAGATAAAATATGAGCCAGATTTCCGTCAGGAAATTGCAGATTCTTGGCCGGCCAGCATTGATGATTCTTCTGCAAAAAGTGATTGGGGATTGGATTACAAATTTAATATTTCGTCAATGTCGATAGATATGATAAATAACCTGAAAAAGAAATTGGAAAAAAATTAAAATTGAAAGCATAGGTTTAAACTAAATAAATTTTAACATCTGATTTTTAAATATTTAAAATAAAAATCTAAATTCTACTTTAAGTGATTTTATTAACATTTAACATATCAATTCCAGAAAACAACACTCAAATCAAGAATAAATATAATGATAATGAATTGATATTATCTATCGAAAAAAATACTGAAATCATTTTGCAATTGTTGGAAATCCACGGATTTTTGGCAACGTTCTTCGTGGAAGTTTCCATTGCAAACCGCTTAGAAAAACTCTTAAAAACCATCTCACTTTCCGGTCACGAAATCGCACTTTACAATGTCAATTCTGATATAGAAACGATTACAAAAACAAAGGAAAATCTTGAAGAAATTTTAGAGAAACCAATCCGAGGAATGAGACAAAAATCGCATCGTCTCCCCTACTCCGACATTAAGAAAATGGAGTTCATTTATGTCTCCAATATCGAAGAATCTACCATCAATTTTCTATGGCGAAAACTGACTGAAAAAACAGAAATCTATACCGAAAACGAGTTGACAATTGTACCAGAAAGCCAGTCGCCCTACTCACAACTTCCGTTCAACGATTACGTGCTTCAAAT
Source organism: Chryseobacterium sp. (assembly GCA_017989575.1). GTDB lineage: Bacteria > Bacteroidota > Bacteroidia > Flavobacteriales > Weeksellaceae > Epilithonimonas. The sequence goes on along the minus strand of JAGNPP010000061.1, from coordinate 7,713 downwards.
GACGCCGATGAAGTATTATGAGAATATGCTTTTGGAAAGTTTGAAGCGGGAAGAATACGTGATGATTTACGCCAATGCTTGGCAGATTTATGAGAAAGAAAATCTGCCATTCGATTTGCCTTTTTATAAAAAAATTAATCTCGGAAGACGTTTTGAAGATCGGTTGGAAGATTTATTTCAGTTTATTGATGAGCAGGAAATTGCGGTTTCGAGGGTGAAGGATTATTTGTTTTAAAAACCACTAAAAATCCTATTTTAACAACAAAAAAACCAATAGTTTGCACTATTGGTTTTATTTATATTTATTTTATTTTACCCCAACTCAAAAACACTAATCTCTGGCAAAACGCCTACTCTACCGGGATATCCAATCACGCCAAAACCACGATTAACATAGAGATATTTATCGCCACTTTGATAGAGATCTGCCCATTTTGGATATTTGTACTTCACAGGCGACCATTTGAAGTTCTTCAAGTCGATTCCAAACTGCATCCCGTGCGTATGTCCGGAAAGCGTGAGTTGCACGTCTTTTGGATGATTTTTGACGATGGCATCAAAGTGTGAAGGATCGTGCGACATCAGGATTTTACAGGCTTCTGCAGGAACATCACGTGTCGCTTTATCTAAATCTCCAAATTGCGGAAAAGGAGGAATTCCCCAATTTTCTACGCCCAGAATGTACAATTTTTCGCCATTTCTCTCAATAATCCTGTGTTCATTTCTCAACATTTCGAAACCAGCTTTTCTTTGGTTTTCGATTAGTTTTGGAATATTATTTTTTCTGTCGTCAATGTTTTTCCAGGCGCCATATTCGCCATAATCGTGATTTCCGAGAACTGCAAACTTTCCATCGTTTGCTTTAATCTGGGAAAACAAATCGATAAACGGAACAAATTCATCGGCATAATTATTCACCATATCGCCCGTGAACAGAACCAAATCCGGCTTTTGTTTATTAATCAAATCAATCGCATGCTGCAGTTTTTTTGGATTTTGGAAACTTCCGCTGTGGACATCAGAAATCTGGACAATTTTATAACCTTTGAAACTTGCCGGCAGATTTTTTAATTTAAGTCGTACAATTCTCGCTTTGTGACGGTATTTCCCGAAGATAATTCCGTCCAAAACCATTCCCGCAACAATTGCGCCCGAGCCAAGACCAACCAAGCTGATGAACTTCCTTCTGGATGGATAATTGTGATTTTCTGTCGCCACATAATTGTAACCAAAATTCACAAGTCGTATCAAATCTTCAATCAACAGAAAAACTGCGACTAAAATTTTTGGCAAAACAAATATCAAAATGACTGAAAATGCGATTTGAAAATTAAGATATTTATGAGAAGCTCTGTCGAAAGTGATAACGGAATAAATCAAAAAAGCATAGATCAAAATCGTCGGAATCCAATAGATCAACTTGGCATTCTGACTGCTGTAAACGGTTTTAAAAGCTTGATAGACATAAGTTTCCAAAACCAAGAAAACTCCTAAAAGGAATAAAATATTCTTTTGCATACTATATTATAAAAAAAACAAAAGGAATAAAAAATCATTCCTTTTGTAAGTATAAACGTTTAAAATTGAATTTTACTCTAATGTAATTTAAATTTTGCCTTCCGGAAACTTGTAAACCACACAATTGATGTTCATCCCCGCACCTACGGAAGTAAAAATAATGTGAGAACCAGGCGTAAATTGCTGGCCTTCTAATTTTCCTTTTTTAATCAAATCAAACAAAGTTGGAACCGTTGCAACCGAAGAATTTCCTAATTCCTGAATTGTCATCGGAGAAATAGAATGGTCATATTCTTTCTGCCCATAAAGCTTGAAAAGTCTTCCAATCATTGCGTAGTCCATCTTTGCATTGGCTTGATGAATCAATATTTTACTGATGTCAGAAATATCAAGATTTGCTTTTTCAATGGTAGCTTTTATAGCATCTGGCACATTTTTCAAGGCATATTCGTAGATTTTACGACCTCTCATTCGGATGTACAATTTACTTTGATCCGCTTCGAGATTTAGCGAAGGTGCATTTTCTAGAAAACAGATTTCCTCGCCGTTATCACAAAGTGTTTTATCCGCAATCACACCTACGGAAGTATCCTCTGTAGCTTGCACCACAACCGCTCCGGCGCCATCTGCAAAAATCATTTTGTTTCTGTCAAAAGCATCCGTCACTCTGCTGAGCGTTTCTCCACCAACTACCAAAACGGTTTTTGCTTTTCCGGCTTTTATCAATGTATCTGCAAGAATCAACCCTTCTACCCAACCCGGACATCCGAAAATCATATCATAATTGACACAATCTCTTCTTTTAATGCCCAGTTTTCCATTCAATTTTGCTGAAAGTGATGGCATAAAATTCGGAACTCCATCTGTATCCACTTCGCCAAAATTGGTAGCGTAGATGATGTAATCTATCTCTTCTTTATCAATACCAGCATCCGCAATCGCCTCCAAAGAAGCCCTGTGACCAAGATCCGAATTGAAGTCTTCAGGATTCAAATACCGCCTTCTTTTGATCTCAGTAATATCCACAAACTTCTCGATGATTTCCTCAGTTGGTTTCTCAATCAATTGATTATTATCATCATAGAAAATGGAGTCCTTGAAATGAGAACCTTCTATTACGTTTTCCGGAATGCAACTTCCGGAGCCAATGATTACTGTATTAGGCATTGATGTTAAAAAATTAGAAATGCAAAATTACACAAAAATTAATTCACCAAATTTTATTTTTTTAAGATTTTCTTAAGAAATTCTGATTAGTGCTTAGACAATTCTATCATAACATTAGTAAACCCTAACTTATTCTCAATTTTTTCTACATTAATTGAATATTATGAATTTGAAATTTCTTCTGAGAATTTTTCTATTTTTGACGAATGTTTGAATTCCAAACCATAGAAAAGCCGATTGAAGACATTTTGATGAAGGAAAAAGGAAGCAAGTTCATCGGCTTTGCTTTTCCCGTCAATTCTGAGTCGGATATCAAGGATTCTTTAAATCAATTAAAATCCATCCATCCAAAAGCAACGCATCATTGTTACGCTTATCGACTGGGAATTAATGGAGAAAATTATCGTGCGAATGACGATGGAGAACCATCGGGAAGTGCTGGTTTACCGATTTACAATCAGCTTTTGGCTCATCAGATTACGAATGTTTTAGTAGTTGTCATTAGATATTATGGTGGAACCAAATTGGGCGTTGGCGGATTGGTAAAAGCTTACAAAGAATCTGCGAAATATACCTTGGAACAAGCCAAAATCATCACCAAGGAACTGGAATCGCAAATCGAATTGAAATTCAAATTCTCGCAACAAAATCTGATTTTCACTTTGCTTAATAAATATGATGCAAAAATTCTGGACTTCGATGCGCAGGAAATCTGCATCATCAAAGCAAACATCAAGACTTCTAAAAAAGAAAACATCTCAGACGAACTGTCCGAGATGCTTTTGGAATTTAATTTTTTATAAATTTTAATCTCTCCTTCCCATCAGCATCGATGCAAAATACATCAATTGGGCTAATGATCCTAATGCTGCAACGACGTAAGTCCTAGCCGCCCATTTGAGAGAATCTTCTGCGCCTGCATACTCTTCGCGCGAAACTGTACCTGTTGTTTCCAGCCACTTCAAAGCACGATTGCTAGCGTCATACTCTACTGGCAATGTGATAAATGCAAATAAAGTCGTAATCGCAAAAAGCACAACACCAATTGCTAAAACAATCTTGCTTCCGCTCATCGCCATTATCACGATTCCGCCCATCAAAACAAATTGTAGAAGATTGGAACTGATATTGACAATCGGAACCATTTTGGATCTCAATTGCAACATAGAATAGCCAACTGCGTGTTGAACTGCGTGTCCACATTCGTGAGCTGCAACCGCCGCTGCCGCCGCATTTCTTTGCATATAAACAGCCTCTGACAAATTGACCGTTTTATTTTCCGGATTGTAATGATCTGTCAGTTGTCCCGGAACGGAAACAACCTGAACATCTGTAATACCGTTATCTCTCAACATTTTTTCGGCGATTTCTTTTCCTGAAAGTCCATTTCTGAGGTGAACTTTGGAATAATGTTCGAACTTGGATTTCAGTCTAGCAGAGACTATCCAGCTGATCAACATAGAAATCCCTATAATTAAATAATAACTTGTCATTTTATTTGAAAATATATTAAAATTTAAATTGAATAAATTACATCTTGTGATGTAAAAATGATGCCAAAGATTTGCTTTTTTTGCCTTAAAAACTATCTTTGTCTTATCTATAAAACAAGAATATGGGAAATATCAATATAAAACAAGTTGCAAGCGAAAAAGATTTGATGGATTTTATAAAATTTCCGATGGATCTGTACAAAGGCAACCCAAACTACGTTCCTTCTCTCATTAATGAAGAAAAAAACATCTGGAATGCTAATGAAAATCCAGCGTTGAAATACTCTGTCGCCAAACAGTTTTTAGCTTATAAAAATGACAAAATCGTTGGCAGGATTGCGGTGATGATTAACAATAAAGAAGCTCAGGAATTAGGAATCAAAAAAGTGAGATTTGGCTGGCTGGATTTCATTGATGATGCTGAAGTTTCAAAAACTTTGATAGATACTGCTATAAATTTTGCCAAAGAAAACAACATCGAAAAAATCGAAGGCCCAATGGGATTTACCAATCTCGATAAAGCAGGAATGCTAACTTTCGGATTTGATAAATTAGCAACTATGATTGGGCTTTACAACAATGATTATTATCCAAAGCATCTTGAAAACCTAGGTTTAATTAAGGAAAAAGAATGGGTAGAATTTGAACTGCAATTCCCTGAAATATTGCCGGAAAAAGTAGAGAAATTCAGTTCGTTAATCGCACAAAAATATAAGCTAAGAACTTTAAAATTTAAAAAGAAAAAAGAAATTCTTCCCTACGTGGAACCGATGTTCAAACTGTTGGACGAAACTTACAAATCGCTTTCCACTTACACGCCAATTTCCGACGAGCAAATCAAAACTTATAAGGAAAAATATTTTAGTTTTATAGACAAAGATTACATCACTTGCGTGGCGGACGAGAATGATCATCTTGTTGCATTCGCCATCACAATGCCCTCTTATTCAAAAGCCTTGCAGAAGGCGAACGGAAAACTTTTCCCATTTGGATGGTGGCATTTTTTACAAGCTGGAAAGAAAAATGACAGAGCCAATTTTTACTTGATAGGAATTCATCCAGAATACCAAAGACGTGGCGTAACTTCCATCATCTTCAAGTCCATTCAAATGAACCTTAAAAACAAAGGAATCAAATATCTGGAAACCAATCCTGAATTGGAGGAAAATAAGAATGTTCAGGTTCTTTGGCAAGAGTATCATCCAGTGCATCATAAAAGCAGAAGAACTTATTCTCTCTCAGTAGATAAGTGATAAATGATCGTTGATAAATGATTAATTAAACAATCGTTTAACAAAATACAAATAGTGAATTCTATTTTTTAAATCTTTAAAATCAAAACCAAAGTGAAAAAGCAATTATACTTTTACGGTGGACTCATCATTCTGTTTGTCGCTTACAACTTTTATAAACCTGTGAAAGACGAGAGATTGGACGCAATCATCAACATCTTGTTTGCCAGTGTATTGTTTCTTTACATCGCTTATATTGCCTATCTTGTTCTCAAAAGAATCGGTAAAAAGGACAAATAATTCTTATTTATAACAATTCTAAATTTAAGAAAACAGACTTTTGTCTGCTCTTCGTGAGGCCGATAATTTAATATATTAAATCTTTATTTAGTACTTTTGCATAGTTAAATTTGACCTTATGAATTTACCCGAAAATTATATTCCAATACTAATTCAGGCCGCAGTCGGTCTTGGATTCGTAGCTATTTCTTTGTTGGGAGCTCATTATTTGGGACCAAAACAGAAGAAAGGGAATTCTGTAAAAAACCAAGCTTGGGAATGTGGTATTCCTAGTGAAGGTAACGCTAGAACACCATTCTCCATAAAATATTTCCTGACTGCAGTTTTGTTCGTATTGTTCGATATCGAGATTGTATTCTTCTATCCTTATGCGGTTAACTTTAGAGAATTTGGAATGGAAGGCTTCGTTGCCGTACTTACGTTTGTTGCTATTTTCTTTGTCGCTTTTTTCTACGTTTGGAAAAGAGGCGCTTTGGATTGGGACAAATAAATTAATTTAATTACGTTTTGGATTTAAAATTGAATCAATTAAAGTCTAAAATTTAAAATCTAGAAAAAATGTCAGATAATAAACCAGTAATAAAAACAGATGCGCCCGCTCCTCCAGGATTTGAAGGAGAAGGATTTTTCGCAACCAACTTGAGCAGTGTGATTGGGATGGCAAGAAAGTTTTCACTTTGGCCTCTACCTTTCGCTACTTCTTGCTGTGGAATCGAATTTATGGCGACATTGAATCCAACTTACGATGCATCAAGATTTGGAATGGAAAGAAACTCTTTCTCTCCAAGACAGGCAGATATGTTGATGGTTTGTGGAACTATTTCTAAAAAATTAGGACCTGTTTTGAAAGAAGTTTACACCCAAATGGCTGAGCCAAAATGGGTCGTTGCCGTTGGTGCTTGCGCTTCCAGCGGTGGTATTTTTGATACTTATTCGGTTCTTCAGGGGATTGACAAAATCATTCCTGTTGATGTTTATGTTCCAGGATGTCCGCCAAGACCAGAACAAATCATTGAAGGTGTAATGCAGGTGCAGGCTTTGGCAGAAAGCGAAAGCATCAGAAGAAGAGATATGCCAGAATATCAGCATTTGTTAGATTCATACAACATCGACAACTAAAGAATAATGACGAACGAATTTGTATTAGAAGCCATCACGAGAGAATTTCCTGAGTCTGTGATTTCAAGTTCAGAACCTTACGGAATGCTGACGGTTGAAATTAAAAAGGACGACATTAAGAAGGTCATTCATTATTTGAAAGATTCAAGTTTAGAAATTAATTTTTTGACAGACGTTTGCGGGATTCATTATCCTGAAACACCTGAGAAAGAAATCGGCGTCATTTATCACTTGCATAATATGATGACCAATTTCAGAATTCGTCTGAAAGTTTTTATGACGAGAGATAATGTAGAAGTTGATTCTTTGACAGAATTATATGCCGGTGCAAACTGGATGGAAAGAGAAACTTTTGATTTCTATGGAATTAAGTTCAAAGGTCATCCGGATTTAAGACCTATTCTTAATATGGAAGATTTGGGTTACCATCCAATGTTGAAAGAATATCGTCTGGAAGATGGAACAAGAACAGACAAGAACGATAGTATGTTCGGAAGATAAAATTAATATAAATGATAAAATGATGATAGATAAATGATTATCGATTATCGATTATCACCTATCAATTATCAATTATAAAAGAATATGAAAGATAACTCATTATCTAATATACTTAACCAATACGACAGCAAGGAACAAATCGACGGGCAACTATACACCCTGAATCTTGGACCTACGCACCCTGCGACTCACGGGATTTTCCAGAACGTTCTTACAATGGATGGAGAAAGGATTCTTCACGCTGAGCAAACTGTAGGTTATATTCACAGAGCATTTGAAAAAATCTCTGAGAGAAGAAACTTTGCTCAAATCACAACGCTTACCGATAGAATGAACTACTGCTCTGCCCCAATCAACAATTTGGGTTGGCATATGACAGTTGA
>JAGNPP010000274.1 GCA_017989575.1 Chryseobacterium sp. | reverse complement strand
TTCAAACAAATGCAGAACGGCGTTTTTGCAAGAATGGCGATTCTTAAATTTGACCTTGAAAATAAAGGATTCGAGTTTGTCGACTCCCAAAATTAAAAATTAATTCACGCTTTTCGGGCGTGTTTTTTTTGAGTAAAAATTAAAAATAAGTCTTTGTACATCATACGTTTTACATTGTACAATAAAAATAAAAAATGAAAAAGAAATTAATATTAGAATCCGGAGAAGTATTCAATGGGGTAGGATTCGGAGCAGAACAGGAAACTGCCGGCGAAGTGGTTTTCAACACAGGAATGACGGGTTATCAGGAATTGATTTCCGACCCAAGTTATTGCGGACAAATCGTTTGTATGACGTATCCTTTAATCGGAAACTACGGCATCAACCGCGACGATTACGAAAGTATCGAACCGGCAATCAAAGGTTTGATTGTGAAAGAATTGTGCGATTTGCCTTCCAACTTTCGAACTCAAATGACTTTGGACGAACTTTTCAAAAAGAAAAATCTATCCGGAATCTCAGGAATTGACACCAGAAGACTGACTAGAATTCTTCGTAACAAAGGTGTTGTGAAAGGAAAAATAGTTAACGCAGAAACGGACGAAAATTCTGTGGTTGAAGAATTGAAAGTGACTAATTTTCCAATTAATCAGGTAGAACAGGTTTCCACAAAAACGGCTTATGCAAGTCCTGGAAGAGGCTTCAAAGTGGTATTGGTGGATTTCGGTTCCAAATTGGGAATCATCCGCGAATTGTCTCAAAGGAATTGCGACATCATCGTGGTTTCTCAGGACACAACGGCAGAAGAAATTTTATTGATGGACCCAGACGGAATAATGCTTTCCAACGGTCCTGGCGACCCGGAAGATGTGAAAGGTGCATCAGAATTGATTAATGGATTGCTTGGAAAAGTGCCGATTTTTGGGATTTGTTTAGGGCATCAATTGATTGGTTTGGCTTGTGGCGCAAAAACTTACAAACTGAAATTCGGTCACAGAGGTGGAAATCATCCGGTTTTGGATTTAGAAAAAAATAAAGTGGCCATCACTTCACAGAATCACGGTTACGCAATCGACCAGGAATCTTTGAAAGACACCGATTTAATAGAAACACACATCGCACTGAACGACAGAACCAACGAAGGTCTGAAACATAAAATCCATCCTTGTTTCTCAGTTCAATACCACCCTGAAGCAAGTCCAGGTCCAGAAGATGCGAATTATCTATTTGATGATTTTATTGAATTAATGGAAGATTTTAAAAAGAAAAATTAAAATAATTTGGGCACCTATTTCCGTCTTCCGCTCCCAATCTTTTTTGCTCACGATTTCAGTTCAAATAGAACGTTAGTACAAGCAAAAAAGGATTTCCGCTCAAGCCGGGCTGCGAGCAATTCGCTGCAAAAGAACCAAAAGGGTTTAATATTAGTAACCGTAGGTAAAACCTATGGAAAATAAAAATTCAAATAAAAAAGAACTGAAGGGTTCAGCATTAAAACGTTAAACAAACAATCGCAAAACAAAGGAATAATTTGATTCTAAAAAATTATAATGGAAAAATATAATACAATAGGAAATAACTACAATGAAACCCGAAAAGCAGATAGCTATTTGGTTTCGAGGATGTTTGATTTATTGTCTTGTAAAGAGGATTATGAAGTGTTGGATGTTGGTTGCGGAACAGGAAATTACACAATTGAGTTATTCAATAAAGGATTGAAAATATCAGGGCTCGAACCTTCTGAGTTGATGTTGGATGTAGCAAAAGAAAAAAATCAAAAAATAAATTGGTTTTTGGGAAAGGCAGAGTTGTTACCTTTTGAAAATGAATCTTTTGATGCGGTCATTACCACATTATCGATTCATCATTTGGGAAATTTGGAAAATGGTTTCAGCGAAATTTTCAGGATTTTGAAAAATGGAGGTCGGTTTTTAATCTTCACTTCAACTTCTGAGCAAATGAAAAATTATTGGCTCAACCATTACTTTCCCGAAATGATGAAGAAATCAATTTCCCAAATGCCAAGTTTTGAAACCATCAAAAATAATTTAGAAAGGAATGGTTTCACGATGGAAACGGTTGAGAAATATAGTATTAAGGATGATTTGGAAGACCGTTTCCTATACATCGGAAAAAACAATCCTAAAATTTATTTTAATGAAAATATTAGGAAAGGCATTTCATCATTTGCAGATTTGGCGAATAAAAATGAAATCGAAACAGGATTAAAATCATTGGAAAATGATTTAATAAAAGGTGATTTTTATAATGTAAGAAGCAATTTTAAAGAAAATAAGGGTGATTATATTTTCGTAGTCGCAAAAAAGAAAGTTCCGTAGGAACGACCAATTTTCCAAGGTTAGAATTCATTCGAACCAAAAAGTAAATCTAATAAAAAATGACCCACAAAAAAAGTCCCTCCTTTGGAGGGATTTAGGGAGGAAAAAAATGAAAAGAACAGACATAAAAACAATTTTAGTAATCGGCTCAGGTCCCATTATCATTGGCCAGGCTGCGGAATTTGATTATTCGGGAACACAGGCTTGCCTTTCTTTGAGAGAGGAAGGTTACAGCGTGATTCTTATCAATTCCAATCCGGCAACGATAATGACGGACAAGGAGATTGCCGACAAAGTTTATATCGAACCGATTTCTCTGGAATTTGTTTCCAGAATTATCAGAAAAGAACGTCCGGATGCCTTGTTGCCAACTTTGGGTGGACAAACCGGACTTAATATGGCCGTGGAATTGCAGAAATCCGGAATCCTGGAAGAATGTAAGGTGGAAGTTCTAGGAACCAAATTAGACGCCATAAACCAAGCCGAAGACAGAGACCTTTTCCGCGAATTGATGCACGAATTGAACGAGCCGGTTCCAGATTCCGACATCGTAACAACCGTTGAAGGCGCCATTGATTTTGCTAATAGAATCGGTTATCCAGTGATTGTTCGTCCCGCTTTTACAATGGGCGGAACAGGTGGCGGAATTGCTGCCACAGAACCTGAACTTCGTGAAATTGCTGAATTGGGATTGAAATATTCTCCAGTAACACAATGTCTGATTGAGAAATCCATTGCAGGTTTCAAAGAAATCGAGTACGAAGTGATGCGTGACAAAAACGACAACGCCATCGTGGTTTGTAATATGGAAAACATCGACCCGGTTGGTGTTCACACGGGAGATTCCATCGTGGTGGCGCCTTCGCAGACACTTTCTGACAGAGAATATCAGATGCTGAGAAATGCTTCCCTCAAAATCATCAGAGCTTTAGGGATCGAAGGTGGTTGCAACGTTCAGTTGGCTCTCGACCCGCATTCTTACCAATATTATATCATTGAAGTGAATCCGAGAGTTTCGCGTTCATCGGCTTTGGCGAGTAAAGCAACGGGTTATCCGATTGCGAAGATTGCAGCGAAAATCGCTGTTGGATTGACACTTGATGAAATCAAAAATCCTGTCACCGGAACTTCGTACGCTTGTTTCGAGCCGGCTTTAGATTATGTCGTGACCAAGTTCCCAAGATTCCCTTTCGATAAGTTTGAAACGGCTGACAGAAGATTGTCAACGCAAATGAAAGCGACTGGAGAAGTAATGGCCATCGGAAGAAACTTCGAAGAGTCTTTGCATAAAGCCATCCGTTCTTTGGAAACCGGACTTCGCCATTTAGGTTTAAAAACAAAACAAGCTTTAGCACTTACAGACGAGGAAATCGAAAGAAGAATCCGAGTTTGTGATGACGAGAGATTGTTCATCATCGG
>JAGNPP010000273.1 GCA_017989575.1 Chryseobacterium sp. | reverse complement strand
AGAGCGTTCCTTCCACTACATCCAGTTTTCCTTTTTTGAGAGATTCTATCAGGTCGGAAACATACATTTCACGTTGTTGGATAAGACTCAAAATACAGAATTCCAGAATGCCTTTGCGCATTTGCGCCTTTGTGTTCTCGGTATTCATATTAATTGTTTGGTTTAAATTCAATTAGTTGTAAAGTCTATTATTCTACTTTTTATAAGTTTTGAATCTGCTTCTTCAACTTTACATTGCAAAGATATGTAAACTAAAAGGTATTGTGCAATACAAAGTACCAAATATTTTAATAATTATCATTTAATTTGTTGATAATCAGATGTAAAAGTTTATTGATTGACTTTGATTATTTTTTGATGTGACCGAATCTTCAATGATTTTAATGATTTTCCACATTGGAAACTGTCATTATTTCAAATTTTCATCTTATAATAATTTCTCTTTTAATTAAATGTTTTTTTTTTGACGAAACTTCAAAGATTTGATTGATTCATAAAATAAAATAATTATTTAACCCAAAATTACTTGCATATCAAAAACACTTTTCTATTTTTGTAATAGAATTAAGAATAACGAAATGATTTTCACAACCACAAATACATCTTCTACAACGACTACAACAGTATGTCGAAGAAAGGTGTGTATGTGAAATTGAAAAATAATAACAATACAAAAAAGCCTTTCTGAATTTCCAGAAAGGCTTTTTTATTTAAACTATAAGTAAATACAAATGAAAGTATTAAAATTTGGAGGAACTTCAGTCGGAAGTTTGGAAGCATTGAAAAATGTAAAATTAATTGTTGAAAAAGAATTCAATGAAAATGAACCTTTAATTGTAGTTTGTTCCGCGTTTTCAGGAATTACAAACTCACTTTTGTTGTCCGCGGAAGAGGCTTTGCTTCAAAATGATTTTTCAGAAATCCTGAAAGTTGCAGAAGAAAAACATTATCAAATCATCTCAGGATTGTTGCCAAGAACTTTACAGAATCCATTATTAATGATGGTAAAAGTAAGTTTCAATGAGATTGAAGATATTCTTTTCAGTGTCAAAAACTTGGGTGAATTGTCAGGGAGAATCAAAGACAGATTGTTGTCTTACGGCGAACAAATGTCGAGTAAAATCATTGCAACGTATCTTCAATCAGAGAATTTCCCCGCGAATTACAAAGACGCAAGAGAATTGATTGTCACAGATTCAAACTTCGGAAATGCGTCTGTCGATTTCATTAAAACCAATGAAAATCTAAAGAATTGGAATCCTGAAAATCAAATTTACGTAGTGACAGGTTTCATTTCGCAAGATAAAAATCAAGACACAACAACACTCGGAAGAGGTGGTTCAGATTATACGGCTGCAATTTTAGGTTCAGGTTTGAAAGCAAACGAAATCCAAATATGGACAGATGTCGACGGTTTTATGACAGCCGACCCAAGATTGGTGAAAAATGCTTTTTCTCAGCCAGAAATCAGTTATCAGGAAGCAATGGAAATGTCCTATTTTGGAGCAAAAGTCATCTATCCACCAACGATGATTCCGGCCATCGAAAGTCAAATTCCGATTTATATCAAGAACACTTTCAATCCAGAAAATCCAGGAACTTTGATTCATCAGAAATCAGAAATTTCCAAAGGTCTAATCAAAGGAATTGTCTCCATCGAGAAAACTTGTCTCATCAATATCACTGGAAACGGAATGATTGGGATGAAAGGTTTCAGCGGAAGATTGTTCAATGCTTTGGCAAAATATGACGTCAATGTCATCTTGATTACGCAGGCAAGTTCGGAACACAGCATTTCATTTGTGGTCAATTTTAATGACGAGAAAAAAGCCGAAAAAGCCATCCGAGAAGAATTTGAATTTGAAATCAATGCCAACAAAATCGATGAACCGCAGTTCGATAATGAGCTCAGTATTCTTTCCGTAGTCGGCGAGAATATGAAAAAAACGAGAGGAATCAGCGGGAAATTTTTTAGCGCTTTGGGCAAAAATGGAATCAATATTATTGCCATTGCACAAGGTTCATCCGAGCTAAATATTTCTGCCGTAATTGAAAGAAATGAACTCTCAAAAGCTTTGAATGTTGTCCACGATTCGCTGTTACTTTCGCCAGTCAAAACTTTCAATGTGATGTTCGCTGGAACTGGAAATATCGGTAAAGAACTCTTCAAACAATTGAAAAGAGAAGAAGAAAATCTTGAGAAAAATCACCAAATCAAAATCAATGTCATTGGCGTAACCAACAGCCGACAAATGATAATTTCCGAAAACGAAAGTTTGGATTTTAACTTAAATGAAATTTTAGATAAAAATTTAGAAAAGGCTAACTTAGAATATTTTATAAACTCTATTTCAAGTAAAAATTTACCAAATCTGGTTTTCATTGACAACACTTCGAGTGAGGATGTTGTAAGCCATTATCCAAAATTTTTTGAGAATAATATTTCGATTGTCACTTGCAACAAAAAAGGGAATTCGTCAGCTTACGAGCAGTACAGCAAATTCAAAAGATTAGCGAAAAATAACAACGTCAGTTTTCTTTATGAGACAAACGTCGGCGCTGGACTTCCAATCATCAAAACGCTAAACGACCTTTGGATTTCCGGAGACGAAATTCTTAAAATTGAAGCTATTTTATCAGGAACAATTTCCTATATTTTTAATAATTATGTTGGCGACAAAACTTTCGCAGAAGTTGTAAGAACAGCGCAAGAATTAGGCTACACAGAACCCGATCCAAGAGACGATCTGAACGGAATGGATTTCTCCAGAAAAATGTTAATCTTAGGAAGAGAAATTGGATTGCCTTTGGAAATGTCTGATGTTAATATTAAAGATTTCCTTCCCGAATCTTGCCTAAAAGCAGATTCGATTCCCAGCTTTTATGAAGAGCTGGAAAAGAACGAACCTTACTTTTCATCATTCAAAAATGAAGCAGAAAGTTCTGGTAAAAAACTCAGATTAATTGGAATTCTAGAAGACGGAAAAATCAACATCGAGGTCAAAATGGTTGACGCCAATCACGCATTTTACGGATTGTCAGGAAGCGACAATATCATCTCATTCACCACTTCAAGGTACAAAAACACGCCCTTGGTTGTCAAAGGTCCAGGCGCCGGCGCAGAAGTTACCGCAGCAGGTGTTTTCGCAGATTTGGTAAGAGTTACAGCTCAATAATCATAAAAGATAAACGATAATTGATAGTTGATTTCAATTCATCGTTTTAATAATTATCATTTATCACTCATCATTTATCAATTATAAAAATGAATACAATAAAAGTTTTCGCTCCGGCAACAGTCGCCAACGTCGTTTGTGGCTACGATATTCTCGGTTTTGCCATCGATGAGCCAGGCGACGAAATCATCCTGACAAAAAACGATTCGAACAAAATCACCATCACAAAAATCGAAGGCGATGGCGGAAAACTCCCCAAAGACCCAGAAAAAAATGTAGTTTCCCACGTCATCCGATTGTTCTTGGAAAAGATAAATTCAAACCAAGGAATAGACATCGAACTTTACAAAAAAATGCCACTCAACAGTGGAATGGGTTCCAGCGCGGCGAGTAGTGTTGCGGCTTTGGTCGCGATTAATGAGTTAATGGGAAAACCATTTTCACGACAAGAATTGTTACCGCTAGCAATGGAAGGAGAAAGAATCGCTTGCGGAAATGCACACGCAGACAATGTTGCGCCGGCACTTTTGGGCGGTCTGGTTTTGGTTAGAAGTTACGAGCCGTTGGATGCGCTCAAACTGTCTTATCC
>JAGNPP010000272.1 GCA_017989575.1 Chryseobacterium sp. | reverse complement strand
GTTACAATAAAAGCAAAGGATGAAAAGTACACAGCCAAAATCATAGAATTACGTCTGTTGAATCAAACTTTTAATCCATAATATTTTCTTGAATTTAAATAAAATAATTGTCAACATAATAAAATAAGTGTAATTTTAACACTTACAAAACTTAAACTAAATCTTTATGAAATTTTTTATAGACACTGCCAATTTAGAGCAGATCAGAGAAGCAAATGACCTGGGAATTCTGGACGGTGTAACAACCAATCCATCATTGATGGCCAAAGAAGGAATCAGTGGAAACGAAGCCATTCTTAAACATTACAAAGACATTTGCGACATTGTAGATGGCGACATCTCGGCAGAAGTTCTTTCCACAACCTACGAAGAAATGATTGCAGAAGGCGATATTCTTGCGCAGATTCATCCAAACATCGTCGTTAAAATCCCAATGATAAAGGATGGCATCAAAGCCTTGAAATATTTCTCCAACAAAGGTATCAAAACCAACTGTACTTTGATTTTCTCGGCTGGACAAGCGCTTTTGGCAGCAAAAGCAGGAGCAACTTATGTTTCGCCTTTCCTTGGAAGATTAGACGATATTTCCACAGATAGTTTGAATTTGATTGAAGAAATCAGATTGATTTTTGATAATTATGGCTTTGAAACTGAGATTTTGGCAGCCTCTGTAAGAAACAGTATGCACATTATCAATTGTGCAAAAATCGGAGCAGATGTTGTGACTTGTCCTATTCAGCCGATTTTATCTTTACTAAAACATCCTTTGACAGATAGCGGATTGGAACAGTTTATCAAAGATTCACAAAAAATGCAATAATTGATTATGGCTCACGATATTTCAAAACTTCAAAGTATCGCTTCTCAAGTGAGGAGAGATATTGTAAGAATGGTTCACGCTTGTCAATCCGGACATCCAGGAGGTTCTTTGGGTTGTACAGATTTTTTAGTTGCACTGTATTTTGATGCAATGAAACGCAAAGAAGGCTTCGATATGAAAGCTAAAGGCGAAGATACTTTTTATCTTTCCAATGGCCATATTTCGCCGGTTTTTTACAGCATTTTGGCACACGCCGGTTATTTTGATAAAAGCGAATTAGCAACTTTCAGAAAACTAAATTCCAGATTACAAGGTCACCCAACCACGCACGAAGGTTTGCCGGGAATCCGTATTGCTTCCGGTTCTTTAGGACAAGGTCTATCAGTTGCGATTGGTCACGCCATCGGTAAGAAATTAGACAAAGATGAGAATTTGGTTTTCAGTCTTCACGGTGACGGCGAACTTCAGGAAGGTCAAAACTGGGAAGCGATAATGTACGCGTCTCACAACAAGGTTGATAATTTGATAGCAACCGTAGATTACAACGGACAGCAAATCGATGGACCAACTTCTAAAGTTCTTTCTTTAGGCAGTCTTAAAACAAAATTCGAAGCTTTCGACTGGAAAGTTTTGGAAGTAGAAAACGGAAATGATCTTAATGAAATCCTCAATGTTCTGGACGAAGCAAAATCACTAACAGGAAAAGGACAACCAATCTGTATTTTGCTGAAAACAGGAATGGGTCACGGTGTAGATTACATGATGGGAACGCACGCTTGGCACGGCAAAGCGCCTAACGATGAGCAATTGCAAAAAGCCTTAGACCAATTGGAAGAAACTTTGGGAGATTATTAATTTGGTTGTTGGTTGATTGTTTTTAGTTGATAGAAAACAAATTATTGTCATAAAATCAAATTCAATGTCCAAAAACCATCAACTGACAACCATCAACAAATTAAAAAATGAAAAAATATACATACACAGAAAGTAAAGACACAAGAAGCGGATTCGGAGCCGGATTGGCAGAATTGGCGGATAAAAATCCGGATGTCGTTGCACTTTGCGCAGACCTTATCGGTTCTTTGAAAATGGAAAAATTCATAGAAAAAGCACCGGAAAGATTTTTCCAAATCGGAATTGCAGAAGCTAATATGATTGGCATTGCGGCAGGTTTGGCGATTCAGGGAAAGATTCCATTTACAGGAACTTTCGCTAATTTTTCGACTGGAAGAGTTTACGACCAGATCCGTCAGTCGGTGGCTTATTCGGACAAGAATGTCAAGATTTGTGCTTCCCACGCTGGCTTAACGTTGGGTGAAGATGGCGCAACGCATCAGATTTTGGAAGATATTGGATTAATGAAAATGCTTCCGGGAATGACGGTGATCAATACTTGTGATTATAACCAGACCAAAGCTGCAACTATTGCAATAGCAGAGTTTGAAGGTCCGGTTTATCTGAGATTCGGAAGACCTGTGATTCCTGTTTTTACGGATGAAAATCAGACATTCGAAATTGGAAAAGCTTGGATGGTAAACGAAGGAAAAGATGTAACAATTGTTGCAACAGGCCATTTGGTTTGGGAAGCCATCAAAGCTGGCGAAATATTGGAAGCACAGGGAATTGATGCAGAAATTATTAATATTCACACAATTAAACCATTGGATTCTGAAGCGATTCTAAAATCAATCAAAAAAACAGGTTGCATCGTAACAGCAGAAGAGCACAACAGATTGGGTGGACTTGGCGACAGCGTTGCACAGGTTTTGACGACCGAATATTATGTTCCTCAAGAATATGTTGCTGTAAATGATAGTTTCGGGGAAAGCGGAACGCCAGCAGAACTGATGGAAAAGTACGGACTGAACGCTGAATCCATAGTGGAGGCTGTACAAAAAGTTTTGAAAAGGAAATAGAACTTCAGTATTTATTTTAATGATTTAAAACCGCAACTATCTGATTGAGTTGCGGTTTTTGTTTTTTCAAACAATTGAAAATTCAAAAAAAATCAGCTGTTATGAGTCAAATCATATTCTAAGCTTATCTAAGTCAGTAGCTTTGAGTCAATACTTTCAAAAAGAAGTGCTTGTCCATAATTGACAAACACTTTGCAATAGTCTCAGAACGAATCAGGTTCTTTTTATCAATTAATAATTTAAAATAAAGAAACGATGGAACTTCTAAAAGCAGTACTAGACAAGATTAGTTATAATCTTAGGGAAAGAAATGAAACGATTTCCGTGGCAGAAAGTGTAACTTCGGGATATCTGCAGTTGGCTTTTTCTCAGATGCCTTGTGCAGAAGCGTTTTTCAAAGGTGGAATCACCGCTTACACGCTGGAGCAAAAAGTGAAACATTTCAACATCGACTCTGACAAAGCCTGGGCAGTAAATTGTGTCTCACGGGAGATTTGTGAAGAGATGTCTCAAAATGTAGCCTTGATTTTTGATACCGATTGGTCGATTGCTACCACGGGTTACGCCACGCCAGTTCCAGAATCTGACAATGAAATTTTTGCATATTACAGCATCGCTTACCGAGGAACGATTATTCGGAGTGATAAAATCGAACTTCACCACCTCACCAAACCGATGGATGCCCAACATTATTTTATGGATTATATTTTGGGCTGCCTTCGTTGCGAGGTTAAAAGAAATCAATCTACCATTTCGGTTTAAAATAAAATTTAGCTGATTCTACTATTCAAATTTTTCAATTGAATATTCTTTTTTTGAATTTTGTAAGAAGTTATTGTATTTTAACTTCCATTGTTTTGTGTCTAAAAATCAATGCAAATAATTATTAATAATTTAAACTATTTATTTTATTGTTAATTTATTTTGGCTTAATAGTTGTAAATATTGTTTTAATCACATTTGTTAATTATGTAAAAATAAAAAATTATGGCAACTACAAAAACAAGTACCGCTGCAAAGAAAACAACAACTTCATCAAGTAAAGC
>JAGNPP010000271.1 GCA_017989575.1 Chryseobacterium sp. | reverse complement strand
ACGGAATTGGATAAATTAAGCTCAGATCTCGAGTGAATTGCACCGCCAGACACGTCGGAATGGTTGTTCTCAAAAGTACAATTGATTATATTTGCCTTTTGCGTCCAGGTATAAATTGCGCCACCAGAATTTACGGAACTATTATTAATAAATCTACTGTCGCGGATGGTCACATTATCGTCCCAGTTGTGAATAGCGCCTCCGCCATTTCCTTCGACAGAGTGGTTTTTGTTGCCTTCAAAATCACAATTTTCAACCAAGTGTCCGCCGCCATTTCTAAGGTAAACTGCGCCTGCACCTCTTTCGGATGTAGAGACGTTATCGGTGAATTTGCAATTTTTTAAAATAGAATTGTTGCCAAACACGAAGATTGCGCCACCTCCAGAGTTTGGATTTGTGCCTCCTGTGATGGTTCCGGTTACAAATCCATTTCTGAATGTGATACCATTCACTTCGGAATTGTCGCTTCTAAGCATCAGGATTTGGGTGGTATTCTGTCCATCAAGAATTGTAAGGTTTGTTGTGTAATTTCTTTGGTTGAGGTTGGTTTCTGTTCCCGCAAATCCACCGTATAATTTTAGATTTGAAATATTATTCTCCAAAACTAAGCTGGAGGTGATATTGTAAACACCAGATTTTAACCACAATTGTGAGTTTGATCCTGCATTGCTGATGGCGTTTTGTAGTGTGGAAGCATTAGCCCAGGAAGATCCGCTTTTGTTTCCGGCGCCGGATTGAGTTACAAATATTTGAGAATTTAATTTTAAAATGAGTAAAAGAAAACCTAAGAAATAATACTTTTTCATAAATTTTTGTTTTTGTGATTAATATATTTTTGATTTTTAAGTAGCGCTATTCGATGCTTAATTTACAATAACATGCATTCGAAATCTTGATTCTAAGCCAATTTTAATGAAATATCAAACTAATAATCATACCATTTTTTTAAGAATTGTTAGTATTGCTATATTTTAATGTTAATAAATCGTTAGCAATTTTGACAAGTGTTTTGTATAATTCTTAACAATATTAAATTATAAGTCATGATTAAACAATTATTTTTTTGCTATGAGCTTATTATTGGCAAGTTTTGTATGTCGTGCGCAGACAATTTCTTTGACTGGCGCACAATTTAACAATTGGGAAGATGATGTGGATCTAACATCGACTACTGGAATTATCTACACCGCAGCTAATGTTTCTCTGATTCCTGGCGAAATCAAGTTTAGAGAAAATCACAGTTGGGGAAATAGTTGGGGTGCAAATTCTTTTCCTGTAGGAATTGGCGTTCTGAATGTGCAGGCTAACATTCTTGTGAATGTCGCAGGAACTTACAATGTTGTTTTCAACAAGCTAACTGGGGTTTATGCTTTCGTTCTCACATCTTTCCCTAGAGTTTCTTTGGTGGGTAATAATATAGGAACGCCGTGAGAAACAGATGTTTTCCTGAATACAATCGATGGAATTACTTATAATCTTCAAAATTACAACTTAGTTTCCGGCGAGGTCAAATTCCGTCTGGAAGCTGGCTGGCTAGTGAGTTGGGGAAGTAGCAATGGTGCATTCCCGACTGGTTTAGGAATTTTGGGAGGTCTTAACATCAATGCAAATGTAGCAGGAACTTATAACATTAGTTTCAATTTGCTCACCGGAGTTTATCTTTTCACGCAAACGCTCGCAGTTTCCGATACGACTAAGAAGCAAGTTGTCCTGAATACCCTTGTGAAAGATGATCTTAGATTTTCTGAACAAGTCAATAGGGTAGATGTCTATTCGGCAGATGGGAAATTGATTAAGTCCTATCAAAACATCACAACTGTGAATATGTCAGATCTTTCCAAAGGCCAATATGTTTTGAAAATCCAAACCAAAGGAAACGAAACCTTCAGCCAAAAAATTATCAAAAATTAATTTTCAAACCAAAGATTTTCTCCTTTTAATATCAAGGGACTAGGAAAATTATTGGTAAACAAACTTCCGGTGCCCAATCCTTGCGGCATCGGATTTTTTTTGAGATAAGTGTATTGTGCAATGGCATTCAGTCCAATGTTACTTTCCAGTGCAGATGTGATCCACCAGCCGATGTTTTGTTTTTCTGCCAAACTAATCCATTCATCAGATCCGGAAAATCCGCCAATTAGACTTGGTTTCAAAATAATATATTGAGGATCAACTTTTCGGAGAAGGTCTTTCTTAGATTCCACATTCAAAATTCCGATCAATTCTTCGTCCAGCGCAATGGGAGTTGGTGTATTTTTGCAAAGTTCTGCCATCGCTTCCCAGTTTCCGGCTTGTATCGGTTGTTCAATTGAATGAATATCAAGTTTTGCCAATTCTTCCAAAACAACTTTAGCTTGTTCCGGAGAGAAGGCGCCATTGGCATCTACGCGAAGTTCAATTTGATCTTTCGGGAATTTCTTTCTTAGGGACTTTAATATTTCTCTTTCAGAGTCCCAATCAGTTCCGATTTTCAGTTTGATGCAAGTGAAATTACTTTCCAGTTTTTCTTCGATTTGAGATTGCATATAATCTGTTTCGCCCATCCAAATCAATCCATTAATCATAATAGAATCTTTTCCATCTGTGAAATCACTAGGAAAATAAAGGTCTCCCTGATGTTCAAGATTCAACAAGGCTTGTTCGATTCCAAAAATGATGGAAGGATGATTCACGAGTTCTTCCTGCAAATCTTCTAATTTAAGATTGATGTTTCTGCAAGCCCATTCCAAAGCATTTTCATAATCGTCATCGTCATCAAAACTCAATCCTCGGAAAAGAGAACATTCTCCGATTCCTTTTTTACCATCTTCAAAGATTTCGATAAAATAAGTTTCTTTCGTGTCCAATATGCCGCGCGAAGTTCCGCTTGGACGTTTGAAATTGAGAATATATTGGTGGAATTTTGCAGTCTTCATTTTACAAAAATAAGAAAAGACCGAGAAAATCGGTCTTTTATAGAATATCTAAAAAAATAAGTTTAATTTTTATTTACCGCTTTTGCCATAAATTCCTCTGCTTTCGTCACCATTCCTGCACTTCCGCAGAAAAAAGGAACACGCTGATGAAGCTCTGTTGGCTCAATTTCCATAATTCTTTTGAAACCGTCACTGCATTTTCCGCCCGCTTGTTCTGCCAAGTAGGCTAATGGATTACATTCGTAAAGAAGTCTAAGTTTTCCTTTTGGAGATTGCGATGTGGAAGGGTAGATGTAGATGCCGCCTTTCAGCATATTTCTGTGAAAATCCGAAACCAACGATCCGATATATCTGGATGTATATGGTCTGTCGCCTTCTTCCTCCTGACAATATTTGATGTAATCTTTCACACCCTGCGGAAATTTGATGTAATTTCCTTCGTTGATAGAGTAGATTTTCCCCGCAGTTGGGAACTTGATGTTTTCGTGAGATAAGTAGTAAGTTCCGATTGATGGATCCAAAGTAAATCCATTCACGCCATTTCCAGTCGTGTAAACAATCATTGTGGATGAACCGTAAACCACGTAACCTGCTGCAACTTGATTCACGCCTTTTTGTAAGAAATCTCTCAATTCTACAGGACTTCCCGGATCCGAAACTCTCCTGTAAATAGAGAAAATAGTTCCCACAGACACATTCACATCGATGTTGGAAGAGCCATCCAAAGGATCAATCAAAACCACATATTTGCTGAGGTGTGCGTTTTCCGTGCATTTCACTTCTATGAAGTCATCGCTTTCTTCAGAGGCAATTCCGCAAACCACTTCTCGCTGAGAAAGAGCAGCAATGAAGATGTCATTCGCCAGAAC
>JAGNPP010000270.1 GCA_017989575.1 Chryseobacterium sp. | reverse complement strand
ATATCAAATTTGTGGACGACGCAGTACGAAGAATTTTAATCAAAAAATTCGAATTGGGATTGTTTGACGACCCTTATAAATTTTCAAACTCAGAAAGACAAAAACAACAAACCAACAATCTTGAACACAGAAAATTCGGAAGAGAATTTGGTTCAAAAAGTATTGTTCTATTGAAAAATGACAAGAAACTTCTTCCACTTTCAAAATCCACTAAAACAGTTGCTTTAATTGGACCTTTCGGAAAAGAAGCGGTGGCAATGCACGGATTTTGGTCAGTTCCGTTTAAAGACGATGCTCAGAGAATCGTGACTCAATTTGACGGCATCAAAAATCAATTAGACAAAAACTCAACCTTACTTTACGCAAAAGGCTGCAATGAAAACGACGACAACAAATCAATGTTTGCTGAAGCCATAGAAACAGCAAAAAAAGCAGACGTTGTGATAATGACTTTGGGCGAAGGTCACGCAATGAGTGGCGAAGCGAAAAGCCGAAGCAACATTCATTTTTCAGGTGTTCAAGAAGAATTATTGAAAGAAATAGCTAAAACAGGAAAACCAATCGTATTAATGATAAATGCTGGAAGACCTTTGGTTTTCGATTGGGCAGCAGATAATATTTCGACCATCGTTTACAGTTGGTGGCTGGGAACAGAAGCCGGAAATTCTATCGCCGATGTCATCTTCGGAAATGTGAATCCTGGTGGAAAATTGCCAATGACTTTCCCAAGAACGGAAGGTCAAATCCCAATCTACTACAACCATTACAACACGGGAAGACCAGCTGGGAAATCCACGGACAGAAATTACGTTTCCGCTTACATCGATTTGGATAATGACCCGAAATTCCCTTTTGGATTTGGATTGAGTTACACGGATTTCAAATATTCTAACTTCAACCTAAGTTCTGATAATCTAAAAGGAAATCAAACTTTGACCATCAATGTAAATATTGCAAACACAGGAAATTTTGATGGTGAAGAAGTGGTTCAGCTTTACATTCGAGACCTTTTCGGGAAAGTGGTTCGTCCTATCAAAGAACTGAAAGGTTTCCAGAAAATATTTTTGAAAAAAGGCGAAAGCAGAAATGTAACTTTCAAGTTAACGCCTGATGATTTGAAATTCTATGATGACGCGCTGAATTACGATTGGGAAGCCGGCGAATTTGAAATAATGGTTGGCACCAATTCTAGTGATGTGATGGTGAAGAAGATTGTTTGGGAGAAATAAATAAATTAAAAATGATTTATATTAGCGTTTTAATAAAACTAAAAACATTTTATGAGAGCTTTAATTATAAGACCACAAATGACGAATCCAAGTAAAATGTATTCGATGAAAGATTATTTCGATTACAAAAATTTAGAATTCGATGTTACTGAAGGGAAAAGTGCAGATGTTAAAATAATTGAATTACCTGACGATGAAATTCTTATTTTTAATAGACAACCAAATACGAGAGATTCTAGTAAAAATGATTTAATAAATAGTTTTCTACCAAAAGAATTGAACGATTTAGAAATTTTTGGAACTTGCATTATTATTTCAAAGAAATTAGTTCACTTTTAAATTGTGAAAATGAATATTACCGATAAATTTAATGATGGAATAAACAAAGGTTTAACGTTACAACAAGTTTATCAAGGAACTTCTGAAATTAACAAAACACAACTTCGAGATTTCCTTATTAATTCCTTTGAAAGTGAACTCGTTCCAAGACCAAATCATTTTGAATTATGCGAATTAAAAATTGATGAATATGAAATTGAGGTTATTCCCGAAATATTTAATACAAATAAATCTTATTCAATAGATAATCAAATCGATTTAGGAAATTTGTCTGAATCAATTGGAATTTATTTTAATCATTTCTTCAAACCTAATTGGTATGGAATAGTAGAAAACTTTCAAAAATTTAATTCAGGGAAATATGTTATCGGAGGAAATCCTGAATATATTTTATGGTGTATTAATGAAGCTAAAAATTTCAATATTGATTTATCTACTTTAAAAGAATTAGAGAAATTGAAAATTTACAGATTTAAAGGTATAAAAGTAGAGATGATAAGTCAAAATCATTATCAATATACACCTATAGTAGAAGACGAATATTTTAAATTCAAAATTCAGTTATTAAAAATATAGGAACATTCCTTATAAGTTAAAAAATTGTAATAGATATTCATTTTGTTTTAAAACAAAATCCTCTTTCAACAAGAGGATTTCTATGTATATTATTTCTTAAAACTAATCTCCGCCAAAATCGGATAATGGTCTGATGGATAAAGCAGATTTTCTCGTCTGTCATTAATCGTTCGGTTCGATTGGACTTCAAAGCCTTTTACAAAAATATAATCAATTCTGTCTTTAGGAACAGTGTTCACATCAAAAGCAGTAAATGTTCCAACGGGTCCATAATGCGGTTTTCTGGAATGGTAAAAAACATTGTCCAAAGATTGAGAAATGATTTTGATTGGTTCTGTATCATCCGTCAAATTGAAATCGCCAGTCAAGGTCAAAGGTAGATTTTGCGGATTCAGTTCTTTGATTTTCTCGAGGATTAATTTGGAAGAATTCACTCTCGCTACATCACCGACGTGATCGAAATGGAGATTCATTGCCAAGAATTTTTTACCACTTTTCTTGATTTTGAAAAACGCATAAGTACAAACTCTATTGTAAGCGGCGTCCCAACCTTTCGATGGTTTTTCTGGCGTTTCGCTGAGCCAGAATGTTCCTGATTTCAGAACTTCTAATTTATTTTTGTCGTAGAAAATCGCTGAATATTCGCCTTGGTTTTTGCCATCGTCTCTACCAACGCCGACATAATCGTAATCTTTCAAACTGGTTTTGATATCATCCATTTGTTGCGGAACGGCTTCCTGAACGCCGAAATAGTCCGGATGATAATACGACATCAATGCCAACGCATCTTCTTTTCTGTAGTCCCAAGAATTTTCTTTATCACTTTCTAATGATAGTCTGATGTTGTAGGTCATTACTTTCAAATCTTGCGCAAACAAGAGATTCGAACCGAACAACAAACCGAGAAAAAGTTTTTTCATTTTAAATTTTTTAGTTGAGAAGCACTTCGACTACGCTCAGTGTGACAGCTCTAATACTATTCGTTAATTTTGCAAACTGTCAGGCTGAGCGGAGTCGAAGCCTTTACATTTTAAACTAATTTCCTGTACTCTTCAAAATTATGAATCCCATTCAGGAAATCTTTGACTGGCAATCTTTTCTTCCCTTGGATTTGAACATCTTCTGGATAATAGATTCCGTCATTTGTATAGAACTTGAATTCGGTTTTTGAAATATCAAAATCTCCAGCTTCCAGGGAATGTGATTCAACTTCGAATTTTCCTTTGAATATTTTCAACGATTTTTCTTCGTCGCCAACTTTCAGAATGGTGAAAGCCGTTGGATAAGGCGACATTCCTCTCACGAAATTGTGAACGGTTTCAGCACTTTGATTCCAATCGATTTTCAGGTTTTCTTTGAAAATTTTGTAAGCTGTTTTTGGATTTTCTTTGTCAGGCTGAGGTTTTTCTTCTATTGAATTATCAGCCAAACCATCCAAAGTTTTGATGATTAGCTCCGAGCCGATGTTCATCAATTTATCGTGTAGAGTTCCTGCATTATCTTCAGGCAAAACGTCGGTTTCAGCTTGAAGAAGAATACTGCCTTCATCAATTTTTTCATTGATGAAAAACGTTGTCACACCAGTTTTGGTTTCGCCATTGATGACTGCGTAATTGATTGGTGCCGCGCCACGATAATCCGGCAACAATGAAGC
>JAGNPP010000269.1 GCA_017989575.1 Chryseobacterium sp. | reverse complement strand
AATTGTCTGCAAAAAAGATTGCAACGGAAAGCGGGAAATAGCTCCTTAAAAAAATAAATTTCCCCCCCGACCCTAAAGGGTGGAAAATCTACTCTACCACAACTTTCTTCTCAAAATATGTATTGACTCCAGCAGTGTCTTTTCCTGTGAAAAATTTGAAAGTGTAAGTTCCTGTTTTTACGGGTTTGAAGTTGATTCGGCTTCCATCTACGTAGGTTCCATCGGCGCAAGCTTCGTTGGTTTTGTAGGCAAAATTTGCGATGGTTCGTACGGAATCATTGGTGTAATTATAATCGTAGCTGTAGATGCCTTCGCAACCTCGGGTGAAAGTCGAATATATTTTGAACTCTTGCGTCACGCCCAAAGTCATTGTGTCAATTGGAATTTTCACACTGTCTATTTTTCTGGCGGAAACCTCTGTGATCTCTGGATAATCGTCATTGTTGTTGCAAGAGATTGCTGTTGCAGACAAAAACGAAATCATTGATAATAAAAATACTTTCTTCATAATCGTTTCTTTTTTAATTGTTGAAATTACCTTTGGAAAGATAAACTACTTTTTTGGTATCGAAAAATTCGCCTTCGAAATAATTTTTGAGCTGGAAGATCTCACATCGCAATCCTGCCAATTCCTCTGCCAAATCGCCTCCTTTGAGGTAGAGAACGCCGTTGTGCTTGGGATTGAACTGCTCTTTCTCAAATTTCCCTCTAAGCCACGTGAGAAAAACCGGCATCTGTGTCACCGCTCGGCTGACTACAAAGTGGAATTTCTCCTTCAACTGTTCTGCCCGCATATGATGCGCCGTCACATTTTTGAGACCTAAACTTTCTGCAACGCCTTTTACAACAGTGATTTTTTTGCCGATGCTATCCACCAAAGTGAATTGTGCATTAGGGAAAATAATTGCCAACGGAATTCCGGGAAAACCTCCGCCTGTTCCGATGTCCAGGACTTTTGTATTGTCTGCAAATTCCATCACTTTTGCAATGCCGAGGGAATGGAGAATGTGTTTTTCGTAGAGACTGTCTGTGTCTTTTCTGGAAATGACGTTGATCTTCTCGTTCCAATCTTTGTACAAGATTTCTAACTCGGCAAACTGATCTTTTTGCTCGCTGGTGATATTGGGGAAATATTTTAAAACTAATTCTAATGACATAGAGCGAAATTATGAATTTTTAAGATGAGATTAAGAAAAAACCATCAAAAATAATTTTGATGGTCTTAGAAAATTTATTGGTATTTGTGTTTTTAAATTTTTACTTCAAGACTTTTTTGGTTACGATTGTGTTTCCTGATCTTGCTTTGATGATGTAAAGTCCTTCTGCGAAATTGGCATTATTAATCAAAACTTCTTTTTTAGAAATTTTAGAATTATAAATCAATCTTCCCAATGCGTCGTAAACGCTTACTTCGTCAAGATTTTCTGATGATTTTACGATAAAGTTTTGGCTATTTTTTGTAACGATAATTCCTTTCGAATTAGTTTCTCCAGTTCCAAGAGTTCCAGAAGATTTATAAACAATCTCGAATCTGTTTTCATATTGCCCTGAGTTTGTGAAGAACACATAAGGAGTCGCTGTAATATCTACAATCTTATCGAGGTTTTGGTCTTTCAAATATACAGATTGGTTGGAGTCGAAAATCCCCTCTCTGTCTGTCAAAGAAATTGTATAATTGCCTGAAACTGATGCTTTGAAACCTAGTTTCACAACATCATCTGTAACCACCGGAGATTTCTTTGCTTGGATTCCCAGTTTGCTGTTGTTCAAAATACTCCAGAAAGAATCATGCCCTATTGCTAACAATTCTGTGTCAAAACTGCTATCAAAACCATCGGTTGCGGTTGGGAGATAACCAATCAAAATCTCATTATTAATATTAGTTGGAGACTTAAATTCTAACCAAAATCTGTCTTTTTGCACTTGGGTTTTGTTGTAGTAATTTGCAACTGTTGCTCTTCTCATACTGTTGTTAAACACCAACGGTTTTTCTTTTCCGCCTTCTATTGCTTGAACAATAAATCCTTGGCTTACCGAAATCAGACCGTTCGGCTTTTTGTTGTTATACCCTGGATACGTTGCAGAAATACCGCCGCATCCGTTTAGAAGTGCATAATTATTAACTTTATAATTGTTGTAATTGCTTCCTTGCTGGGTAATCACAGAACTGTCATTGTTGGTCCAAAAATATGTTACTCCTTTTATTTTATCCGCATTGGCAGCAGCGAAAGCATCAAAATCAATATTCGAAGGATAAGGATTTCCCACCATATTGTAGCCGTGCGCTGCATCTTTCCATTTCAGATTATAAGAATTGACATCTCCATTTCTTGGGATTCCGACAAACTGAAATAGCGCTGGCGGCGTAGAAACTGTAATTGTATCCTTGAAAATATTCTTTCCGCGGATGGCATAACCTCTTGCCTGCTCAAAAACAGACGATGAGCTAAGCGTAATTTCGTTTGCAATGGATGATACAAAACGGTCATTGCTTTCATTATAAACATAAAACCTGTTAAAAGGCGTTCCATTTCCCTGTCCTCCATTGGCGGAGTTGTAACCATCTGAGAATTTATAAAGTTCCTGCCCAATTACTGGAGATGACCAATAATTGTATCCCATTTTTGGCATTACCGCTAATTTTTTAACTGTAATTTTTCCGACGTTTGGCGCAGCAGTATTTTGTAATAAGTTAGCATCATTGTCCAAAACAAATGAAGACTCGGCAGAATTGCGATTCACAATCTGTCCATTTACAGTGATGTATCCGCCTGCATTGATGTACAAAGTTCCTCCCTCATTGATAGTCAGATTTTGGCTTTCGAAGTTTCCGTTGATGGAAGTGTCATATTTAGCTTCGATGATGGCGTTCTTTGTAGCGTTTGGTATATCATTGCTCCATTCTGGTTTTGTAGCAATCATACGCCATATTGTTTCGTTTACAGAATATACCTTATTGTAAATGAGCCCCCTCTATTTGCGGACCAAGGTCTCCAGATCTATAATTAATGATGTATGTCGAGGCATTGTTATAAAGATACAGTCTAAAATAAATTTTTTCTTTAGGTTCTGCTTTAACATTCGAATCAAATTCAGCTGTATGCGTATCAAAAGATTGTGAATAAGTTCCAGATTTCAATATTTTTACGCCGCTTGAAAAATCAGATTTTTTGGAATATCTAATTTCATAATTTCCAGCATTGTACCCACGTCCAGTGAAGCTAAATTTTTTAAGTTCGATTGTTTTCTCATCACTAGTATTATCCAGCACGAATTGAATATATTTTGATGTATCAAGATCTTTGTTACTGATATTCCCAAATAGGAAAATTGGAGTATTCTCATTACCGTTGGATCTCGTCACCCCACCGTGAGCAGTCATTTCTGTTTTCGATATAAAAGACTGAGACGTTGTGGCTGTATAATCTTTTTGATCCCACCGGATAAGGGTTGCGGACTTATTGGTAGTTACATTAATATTAACTGTGGCAAAATTAGAATCACCAAATTTGTTTTTGATCTGATACACAAAAGAATCTGTTCCTTCATAACCTTTTTCCGGAAGATAATTAATAGAGTTATCCGAATTTTTCACAGTAATACCGTGAGAAGGTTGGGTGTAAACCAAAGAATTTACAGTATTGCTATAGTCATCATTTGCTAAGACATTAATATTAATATCATTGTAATCTCACCCACTTTAGTCACACTCAAAAGTAGAGTTTTTGGTTAATAATTCCTTGTTGTCGTTGTTAAAATTTTGTTGGAATGTGGGAAACTCGTTGGCCTCAGCTTGGGCTAGTTTTCCA
>JAGNPP010000268.1 GCA_017989575.1 Chryseobacterium sp. | reverse complement strand
TCCGACATTGCTGAATCCTTAGGTTGCGAATTGACAGAAATGGGCCACATCAAAATTGACCAATTCCAGAAAACGAATGTTGTAGGATTATTGGCTTGCGGTGACAATTCTAGTCCGATGCGTTCGATTGCCAATGCGGTTTATACCGGAAATCTTGTTGGGGCGATGGTGAATGCGGAGTTGGTTGGGGAGAGGTTTTAATTAAAAGTTGGGTTTACGGTTTTCCGTAAAGCTTTGGAGAAAGATTTATTTAAATTTGAAAGATTCAAATAAAATAACCATATGATACACTTCAAAAATTTACTTACCATAAATATCAAAGAAGAATTTGAAAAGAATAAAGACAAAGTAAATTCCAAAACGCCACGAGAACATCAAGTGAAAGCTCATAAAGATATGAGTAAATTTTTCCTACAAGATGATAAAGATGCAGGAATTCTGGCTCTTCCAACAGGTGGTGGAAAAACTTATACAGCCATTTATTGGTTGCTTAAAAACATTATCTCAAAAAACAAAAAAGTACTTTGGTTAGCTGACCAAGGATTTTTACTTGAACAAGCAAGAGAAACTTTCAGAGAAAATATTTTAGAAGTTGATGCTAACCGAAGAAGTGAAATTAATATCAATATTGTTTCTGGAAGTGATAAACACGCTAATGCGAAT
Organism: Chryseobacterium sp.; assembly: GCA_017989575.1. Taxonomy (GTDB): domain Bacteria; phylum Bacteroidota; class Bacteroidia; order Flavobacteriales; family Weeksellaceae; genus Epilithonimonas. Next base: position 3,147 of record JAGNPP010000268.1, on the reverse strand, counting down.
AAAATTTCTGTTTCTGATGATATTTTGTTGATGACTTCACAAACCGCAATAAGCCATTGGACAGACGAAAACGACACAAAATTTAAAAAATTCATCAACGAAAATGCAAAAGATGGAAATCTATTCATCGTTTATGATGAAGCACATCATACGCCTGCATTCGGAAGAAGAAATTTACTAATTGGTGGCTCAGATGGAAAAACTGGCATTCGAGAAAAATTTCCGCAAACAAAATTATTAGGACTTACCGCAACACCAACTTATACAGACAAAAAGCAAAGAGGCTGGCTTTGGGAGATTTTCAAGGATGGAATTATCTATGAGATTTCCAAGAAAATTTTAGAAGACAAAAAAATTTTGGCAAGTCCAATTTTCATTCAAGAAAAAACCAATTTCAATCTTGTTCTATCGGATAACGATGTCGATAATTTGATTTTCAAACATCAGGAACTGCCAAGCCACATCATCGAAGAAATTGCAAAAAGTGAAGAACGAAATAACTTTATTGCTCAATACTATTGTGATAACAGAGAGAAATTTGGTAAAACAATTATTTTTCTTGATAGGTGGTACCAATGTAAAACGGTAGAAAATTACATCAATAAAAAAGCAGGAAGAGAAATTGCATCATCGGTATTTTCTTTCGTGGATGGCAACAAAGACATCGATTACATCAACAATCGAAAAGCCAATCAAAATGAAATCAATTTAGAAAAATTCAAGAATGGAGAAATCGAAGTTTTGATTAATGTAAAAATGCTGACAGAAGGTGTTGACGTTCCCGATGTGAAATCTGTTTTTCTAACAAGAGATACCAATTCTTCCATTCTATTTACTCAAATGGTTGGAAGAGCATTGCGTGGAGAAGGTGCTGGTGGAAATAAAACTACTGCAAATGTTGTTTTGTTTTCTGACAATTGGAACCGTCACGTTCAATTTGCAAGCAACCGTTTCATTGGAGGAAAAGAAGATACAGCAACAAAAGAAAGAGGTTTCAGACCTTTTGAATTAATCAGAATGGATTTGCTTGATAAATTGGAGATTGAATATCAAAACCAAAATTATGAAAGAAGTGTTTTTGATTTAATTCCAATTGGTTGGTATGTTGTAGCCTATGCTGATACAATTGAGGAAGAAGATGAGCAAAATGAAATTCAAAAAATAACGGAAAGCTTTATTGAAAACGTAGTTGTTTTGGAACAAGAGGAATTCATTTTTAGAAAGTTCATTCAAGATTATTCTACTTTTCAAAAAAATATACTTTGGGAACAAGAAGAATTAGACTTGGAAAGTGCTGAATTGATTATTAATAAATTTCTCAATCAAAATAATTTCATTCCTAATAAAGCGACAACTTCAAAACTAATTCAAGTTGCAAGACATTTGGGTCAGAATAATCTGGAACCAGAATATTTTACATTCGAACAAAAGAATGAAATAAACTTAATGAAATATGTTGTCACAATCAGAGAACAAAATTTTGGAAGAGACCAATCTGAAGAATATTTAGAGTTTGAATATCTAAAAACGGAAAATCCATTTTTGAAAGTTCTTTTCCCTGTTTATGAAGATTTTTACCGTGCTTACGAATATGAAGATAATGTTTATAGGAAATTTAAAAAAACGAAAACTATAATTTCTGAAGCAAATCAAGAAATTACAACGAGGCGCTTAGCAAGCGAAGAAGTTAGAAATATTGTTTTATCAAGAGATGGTCATAAATGTTTATGTTGTGGGAAAACGACTAACCTGCAAATAGATCATATAATTTCTTTCAAAGAAGAAGAACCAGATGACGACAATCCAGAATTGTATCAAACGCTTTGTGGTGTTTGTAACAAAGAAAAAAGTTCAAATTCTTTTAATTATCGAATTACAAATTATAACTTAAATAAAATCTCCGTTGAAAACGTATTAACTACTAGTAGTAATACTGAAGATCCAATTCATTATTTCACGCGTTTAATTAATTGCTATTATAAAACAAGTGCTGTACAATCAAAATCCGTTCAAATTAAAAATAATGGAAATTCAATTTGGAAAGCAAACATAAAACTTGGAGCTGAACCTCAAGAAACGATTATAAAAAGTAAAGAAGAACTAATTCAAATCATAAAATCAAAAGGCTATAGATTGAAAGATATTGAAATCATAGCAAAATAAAACCAAAAATAACCCGTCCCGAAAAATTTCGGGACGGGTTATTTTTATATCAAACTCTAAAGCTTAAAACTTCAGATCTCCATTCACTTCTCTTACAGCTTGAGCCGCTTCAGCAAATTTCGCTTGTTCTTCTTCCGTCAAAGTAATGTTTACGATTTTCTCTACACCGTTTTTGCCGATGATTGCTGGAACACCAAGACAGATGTCGCTTTGTCCATATTCTCCGTCTAACATCAGTGAACAAGGTATCATCTTTTTGTGGTCACAAAGAATTGCCTGCACCATTACAGAAACTGCCGCACCTGGAGCGTACCAAGCAGAAGTTCCTAATAATTTGGTCAAGGTTGCACCGCCAACTTTAGTTTCTTCGATCACGTTGGCTTTCTGCTCATCGCTCAAGAATTCTGAAACTGGAACGCCGTTTCTTGTAGCTTTGCTGTAAAGTGGCAACATTCCTGTGTCAGAATGTGCTGCGATTACCATTCCATCAACATCAGAGATTGGAGATTCCAATGCTTCTGCCAATCTGTATTTGAATCTTGCAGAGTCCAACGCACCACCCATTCCGATGATTCTTTCTTTTGGAAGTCCAGAAGTTTTGTGCACCAAATATGCCATTGTATCCATCGGGTTAGAAACTACGATGATGATAACATCTGGCGAATGTTTTACCAAGTTTTCCGTTACTTCTTTTACGATTCCAGCATTGATTCCGATCAATTCTTCTCTAGTCATTCCCGGTTTTCTTGGGATTCCAGAAGTGATCACGGCAACTTTGGAACCTGCAGTTTTGGAATAATCTCCAGTTGTCCCAGTGATTTTGGTATCGAAACCATTAAGAGAAGCTGTTTGCATTAGATCCATTGCTTTACCTTCTGCGAAACCTTCTTTGATGTCCACCAAAACTACTTCTGCTGCAAAATCTTTCATTGCGATGTATTCTGCACAACTAGCTCCTACTGCGCCTGCGCCAACTACGGTAAC
>JAGNPP010000267.1 GCA_017989575.1 Chryseobacterium sp. | reverse complement strand
GCTACTCTCACGCCTCTTTGGTTGGCAAGATTCCACTCGAAATAACCGCCATTTGCGACTGCCGAATGTACTAAGTTTCCTGCGGCATCTGTGATTCTGATATTCGTTTTTGAAGCTAAACCTCTGATTCTTACATTGCCTTTGTATTGAGCATAAACTACTGGATTTGGATAGACCAAAACGTTTCCAAACGTAGAAGTCACCTCGGCAACGTCACCTTGGTAAACCATAATTCCATCTAAAGTTGCAAAATAAACTTTCCCGGTTTTATTATCAATTTGGATGTCTGTGACACTGTCATTTGGCAACGGGGAATTGGCTTTTGTAAATTGGTAAATCGTTCTATCTCCGTTTGAGCTCATATAAAAAACGCCTCCTCCATCTACAGAAACCCATTTTTGATTTCCTGTATCTGTTGCAATTTGAAGAATATTAGCATTCCTGAATAGTTCTTCCGCCAAACCATTTTGCTCGATGATAATCTCATCTGCCTGTGGATTGTCCTCTAAAATGGCAGATTTTGGGTTTGAAAGAATTCTAAGACCTTCTCTGCTTCCGATCCACAGATCTTCGTTATTATCTACGCTTAAGGAAACTACGCCGTTGCTGGGAAGATTATTAGTTGTCTTAAGAACTTTCACTTTGTCATCAGAAGTATTGTCTGGTGTATTGTTATAATCATACATCAAAACACCGCCATCACTTGGGAAAGGCGCTCCAATATACAAAACACCGTTTTTAGCAATAGGTTTTTGAGCTCCACCAATATTTACAACTGGCTTCACTGAAAAGCTATCAGAAGTACTGTTATATAGATAATATCCTACATTACCATTCGCTCCTATCAAGTTCATAACGCTACAAAAAAGTCTGTTTTGGTCGTCGAAAGTTAAACCAATTGGTCTATTAGCATAGATCTCGGGTAAACTGGTAAAATAAGATTTTGAAAACTCGTTATTTACCATTTTATAGATCCCTTTCTGTTCGGAAAAAACAAAATTGGTAAAGAAAACCTCCGAAGGATTAGCTGGATTTGGAACAACATCCAAAACATTAAAATATGGGGTTGATTTAAAATAATCTGGATAGATCCATTTCGACCCATCATAATGATAATACCCTAAGCCTCGATTTGCGGGATTATTATAACTCTCTCTGCCTCCTGTAGAAACCCATATCTGATTATTAAGAAGAGACATTTTATAAGACGCATTATTATAAGGCCCATCAGGCTTCAAAGAATTTTTCTGTTCGTTATAAATTCCGGATAGTTTTGTTCCTGTAAACAATGTGTTATTGTACATCACAGCGGAATTGATATTCTCATCTGCATTGAAATTTTTCTGCTGCGCTCCGCCTGTACTGTAAACATAAACCTGAGTTTGATCTGTTACAATAATCTGACTGTCCGTCACACGAAGATCCTGAATATTGGTAAAAGTTCTTGGCAATGTAGAAAAAGATGGCCCCGCTCCGTATCTCACCTGTGTACCACTTGCAAAACCTATAATCCCTTTTGCGTCAATTTTTTTAAAAGCGCCGCCAATTAATGTTGTCCAAGTTGTATAAACTGGCAAAGTCGCATTGATCTCGTGAGATTTGATTCCCGAATTAGTAGCTACATAGATTGTATTATCCTTTAAAACTGCAGAATTCGCAGCTTCGTAAACGCCTCCCATTGAGAAAAAAGCTGTATCACCAAACTCACGGCGGGAAACATTGAAAATAGAAACGCCATAGCCTACAGAGATTATCGCTCGATCTCCGTTGATAGAAATATGATTGATTTTCTTACTTCCATTGTATCCTGTGGCCAGCGGAATATCTACAATCAAAAAAATACCATTTGGTGTGATGACGTCCATAGAACCGTTTTGGTAACCTACGATTCCAGTTTGGGTTGTGGCATCATAATCGAAAGCTGAGATCTTCACCTCGTGTAAACCATTGGCTTTTGACAGTTTTTTGATTTCTCCAGAAGTTGGATTGTAGTAAAAAATGCCATTCTCTGTGGCAGCAATTAGTCTGTCGCCATCTTCCCGAATGGCCAAAACATTGTTATAAGAGAACAAATCGCTCCATTTGCTCGACTGAGCTTGGGAAACAAACGCTGTAAAAATTGATATAATTAATAAAATTTTCTTCATTCTAAACTATTATGTTTTCATCTATTAACTGATTATTCCAAGAAATATTTTTTACATTCTTACTTTTATCAAAATAAAAATCCAATCTTCCCAATAAAATCCCTGCCCAACCTACTTGGTTCACAATCACATTCTTGCCATCTTTGTTTTGGAAATTTAAAGGTTCTTTGAGGAAAGTGTGCGTGTGCCCTCCTAAAATCAAATCGATACCGGAAGTTTTTGCCGCCAAATGCTTATCGGACATTTTCTTCGGATCATCTTTGTAATCGAATCCAATGTGGGAAAGACAAATTACCAAATCACATTTTTTATCATTTCTCAAAAAATCGGCGTAATGCTGTGCCATTTCTATCGGGTTTTGATAGATAGTTTCGCCATAACTTTTTTTACCTACCAATCCATTCAGCTCAATCCCGATTCCGAAAATCCCGATTCGGATTCCGTTTTTGTTGAAGACTTTATATTGCTCGGTTTTTCCGTCCAGAATTGTGTTTTTAAAATCATAGTTGGAACAGATGAATGGAAATTTTGCATTCGGAAGTACTTTTTGGAAACCTTCCAAACCGTTGTCAAAATCGTGATTTCCCATTGTAGAAGCATCATATTTCATCATGCTCATCAGTCTAAATTCCAACTCTCCACCAAAGAAATTGAAATAAGGTGTTCCTTGGAAAATGTCTCCGGAATCCAAAAGCAAAACATTTTTTTCCTCACTTCGGATTTTATTTACCAACGACGCTCTTCTCGCAAAACCACCTTGGTTCGGATTTTTTGTGTAAGAAACATCGAATGGTTCTATCCTGCTGTGCTGATCATTCGTATGTAGAATGGTCAGTTTATGCGCTGAGTTTTTATTTAAAACATCAAATTGTTCTGCAAGCAAAAGATTGGGAGCAAGCGTCAAAGCAAGACTTCCACCTCCAACGTATTTTAGAAACTCTTTCCTTTTCATTATTCTTTCACTTTTTTATTTTTGAAAATCAATCTTACGTCGTCTGGTGAAGTGATCTCTGGATTCTGTTTGAATTTCTCTAGGAAAAGATCACGCATTTTAAGTCCCGTGGAAATCACTTCGCCTTTGCTGAAGAAAGACATATTGTCGCCTCCTAAAGCCAGATAATCCGAGGTTGCAATGTAATAAATTTTATTATAGTCAATTGATTTACCGTTGATTAACTTTTTCGAAATCACATCATTCTCATCCGTTTCGATGAATAAATGAGAAACTGGATTATTCTTCTGAGTTTTCAGGTAATAATCAAACAAGCCTTCCACATCTTTACCATTCATTTTGATGATGACAATTTCATTTTCAAAAGGCATCACTTCATAGATTTGCTTGGTAAGAATATCACCTTTTGGGATGATGGTTCGGATGCCGCCAATGTTGATCACTGCAGCATCGATTGATGGAATATTATTCTTTTTAGCCCATTCTTCCGCGCCTTCAAAAGTATAATCTGCGAGTAGATTTCCCAGGTTGCTGTTGTCACCAGACTTGTTGAGTTCTGTATTGGTATGAGAGATTTTGGTATTCATTTTCCCTTCCAACTCTAGCTTGTAAGGCTGGATAACCGCTTCCATCGCTTTATCTGCCGGCAAAGCATCTGAAATGGTGATATTTTTTTCAGGATGGATGTTCGCAATATTGAGCGGCGTTTTGCAGCCAATCAA
>JAGNPP010000060.1 GCA_017989575.1 Chryseobacterium sp. | reverse complement strand
TCTGAGAAATGTGTCTTCTGATTGCGTTGTGAGCCAAAGTAGGAGAGTTCTCATCCAAATCCTTGATTCTTCCGTACGGCAACAATCCTGACTTCACCAAAGCCTGGAAACCGTTGCAGATTCCGATGATCATTCCGTCTCTGTCGAGTAATTCGTGAACAGCATTTCGCATTTTTTCGTTCTTCAGAACATTCACGATGAATTTCGCAGAACCATCCGGCTCATCACCAGCAGAAAAACCTCCTGAGAACGCTAAAATCTGTGACGTTTTGATTTCTTCTACCCAAGCATCAATACTTTCGTCAAGTAACTGATGATTGATATTGATTAACGGTAAGCTGCTTACAATTGCGCCTTCTTTTTGGAATGCATTCAGCGTATCGTATTCGCAATTTGTTCCCGGGAAAATCGGTGCAAATACTTTTGGCTGAGCAATTCCGTGTTTTTTAATGATGATATTTCTTGGGTTGATGGAGTTCAGTTTCGAATCCAATTCAACCGTTATTTTATCTTTTTCTACTGTTGAGAATAGGTTTTCAAATGTATTAGTATTTGCTGCTAATAATTTTTCAATCGCAAATTCAGAATCATTGATTTTAAGAATATTAGAGTCTTTAACTTCACCGATGAATTGAAGTGTTACAGTGCTTAATTCTTCTTTGGATTCGATGATTAAGCTGCCGATATTTTTTGTCAATAATAATTTGTCATCAGCTGTAATTTCAGCGCCCAATCTATTTCCGAAACTCATTTTAGCTAGAGCAACAGCAACACCGCCTTCCTTCACGGTCTTTACAGAAACAATTTTGCCGGCTTTGATATTTTCAAAAATCAATTCAAAAACATTCTTTAAATTATCATAGTTTGGAAGTCCGTTTTCCTGTGGAATATGATTGAAGAAGTAGATTTTATTTCCTGCCTGTTTAAGTTCTGGAGAGATGACATTTTTCTTTTCTCCATTAGCACAAGCGAATGAAATCAAGGTTGGCGGAACATTCAGATCCTGATACGTTCCACTCATTGAATCTTTACCTCCGATGGCTGCTAAACCTAAGTTTATTTGAGCATCATAAGCTCCCAATAGAGAAGCCAATGGTTTCCCCCATTTCTCAGGATTCTGACCTAATTTCTCAAAATATTCCTGGAAACTTAATCTTACATTTTTATAATCGCCACCCATCGCAACGATTTTTGCAACACTTTCAACTACTGCATATGAAGCTCCCAATAATGAGTTTTGCTTTGAAATTTCGGCATCAAATCCCCAACTTGCAAAAGAAACGGTTTCAATATCTTTTGCTTCTAAAATCGGTAGCGTTTGAGCACTTCCTTCCATCAAAGTTTGCTGATATTTCCCACCCAAAGGCATCGCAACCGTAGTCGCACCGATTGATGAATCAAACATTTCCAATAAACCTTTTTGAGAAGCTACATTTTTATCTGCTAAGATTTTTAAGAAATTCTCTTCGTTGAAAACCTCAGTTTCTTCTTTTAATTCATTAAGATGCGTGATTTTAACTTCCTGACTTTTTGAACATCCGTTCGTATCGAGAAATTCTCTTGAAAGATCAACAATTTTATCACCTTTCCAGAACATCTGCATTCTTCCGGAATCTGTCACCTTTGCAACTTCCACAGCCACAATGTTTTCAGCTTCACAGAACTTGATGAACTGTTCTTTATCTTTTGGTTCAACCACAACTGCCATTCTTTCCTGAGATTCAGAAATAGCAAGCTCAGTTCCGTTCAAACCTTCATATTTTAAAGGCAAGACATCCAAATTAACCTCCAAAGAATCGGCGATTTCACCGATGGCTACAGAAACTCCACCAGCTCCGAAGTCATTTGATTTTTTAATCAGTCTCGTCACTTCAGGATTTCTGAATAATCTCTGGATTTTACGTTCTTCAACGGCGTTTCCTTTCTGAACTTCAGAACTCATCGTGTGGATAGAAGTCTCGTCCTGTTCTTTTGAACTTCCGCTTGCTCCTCCAACACCGTCGCGACCTGTTGCTCCACCTAAAATGATGATAGAATCGCCAGCTTCAGGCTTTTCACGTCTTACCCAATCCACAGGAACTGCTCCGGCAACGAAACCAACTTCCATTCTTTTTGCTTTGTAACCTTCATCATAGATTTCGGAAACCATTGTAGTCGCCAAACCAATTTGGTTACCGTAAGAAGAATAGCCGTTTGCCGCTTGTTTTGTGATTGTTTTTTGAGGTAATTTTCCTGGTAAAGTTTGGTCAACCGGTTCCAGAACATCAGCAGCACCTGTTAATCTCATCGCCTGGAAAACGTAAGAACGTCCGGACAAAGGATCTCTGATCGCACCACCTAAACACGTTGATGCACCACCAAAAGGCTCGATTTCTGTTGGGTGATTGTGCGTTTCATTTTTAAATAATAAATACCATGGCTCTTTTTTACCATCGTACTCAGCTTCGATCTGGATGGTACACGCATTGATTTCATCAGAAACCACCAAGTTCTCCAACTGACCTGTTTTACTGAAATACCTTCCGCAAACGGTCGCCAAATCCATTAAAGAGATAGGTTTCAATTCGCGTCCTAGGAATTTTCTTTTTTCGATATAGTCATTGAAAATAGTTTCCAATGTATGTTTAAACTGTCCTTCAAACTCAATATTTGACAGTTCTGTTTCAAATGTTGTGTGACGGCAGTGATCGCTCCAGTACGTATCTAAAACTTTAAGTTCGGTTTCGGTAGGATTTCTTTCTTCAGTTTTAAAATATTCCTGAATGAATTTCAAATCATCCAAACCTAAAGCAAACCCGTGATTATTAAAGAATTCTTCAAGTTGAACATCATCAAAATTGATGAAATTTTCGTGAGTCAAAACCTTCGTCGGCGTTTCTTCTGCAGGAATGTTTAAAGTAGATAAATCTTTTTCCTGAGATTCCACTTTATTAATCAGAAGGTCTTTGATTTTTATCAAATCAGATTCAGAAACACCCTCGAACTCGATTAACTTTCCGCTTCTTACTTTAGACTTCTCATTTTCAGTCAGTAAAGCGATACACTGTTGAGCAGAATCTGCACGCTGATCATATTGCCCCGGTAAAAATTCTAATGCGAAATGAGTTCCTTTTGCAGGATTTTCTTCGATTAAAATATCAGTAACCGGATCTACGAAAGTGCTGTTGACTACTTTTTCGAACTCACCATCGTTCAAATTGAAAATATCGTACACATTGTACACTTTTATGTTTTTGATCGAGGGAAGAACCGCTTTTACTTCATCAAAAATCTTTGGACTTTCTACATCGAAAATTCCTCTTTTTTCTACGAAAATTCTTTTGTTCATTTTTATAGATATGAGATTTTAGCTTTCATTCTAAAATCATTTATTAGATTTATTTTATAACAAAAAAATGCAGCCGAAGCTGCACAGATTATACTTTTAGGTCAGATTCCAAACCGATCAACTCGCTATTCGCATCCAAAATTGGCTGAACTTCATTCGCAATGAATTCCTCTGTTTGAATTGGCGCAAAACCGATGAAGTTTTTCGGGTCAAGAACTTCTTTTAATTTTGATTTGTCAAGTTTTAAAGTATCATCATTCAAAATCCTTTCGATAAGGTCATTTTCTTTACCTTCTTCCTTCACTTTTTTCGAAGCTTCCATAGAGTGAAGTCTGATTACTTCGTGGATTTCCTGACGGTCGCCACCAGCTTTCACTTCTTCCATAATGATGTATTCTGTCGCCATAAAAGGAAGTTCTTCTTCGATATGTTTGTTGATTCTATTTGGATAAACCACGATTCCATTCATAATATTATTCCAGATCAATAGAATTGCATCAACTGCCAAGAACGCTTGTGGAATAGTCAATCTTTTGTTTGCAGAATCATCTAATGTTCTTTCAAACCATTGTGTAGAAGCGACCATTGCAGAACTCGTTGTCAAAGACATTACGTATTTCGCCAAAGCTCCAATTCGTTCGCTTCTCATTGGATTACGTTTATAAGCCATTGCAGATGAACCAATTTGATTTTTTTCGAATGGTTCTTCAACTTCTTTCAAATTTTGAAGCAAACGCAAATCATTGGTGAACTTATGTGCAGATTGAGCGATATTCCCTAATAAAGCCACTACTTTCGCATCAATTTTTCTGTCGTAAGTCTGTCCAGAAACGCCGAAGACTTTTTCGAATCCGAATCGTTTTGACAATTCTTTATCAAGATGTTTTACTTTAGAATAATCCCCGTTGAAAAGTTCAAGGAAACTTGCAGCCGTTCCAGTTGTTCCTTTCACACCTCTGAAACGTAGAGTTTCTAAGAAAAAATCAAGCTCTTCGATATCTAAAACCAAACTCTGTAACCAAAGTGTTGCTCTTTTTCCAACAGTTGTTAACTGAGCTGGTTGGAAGTGTGTAAATCCTAATGTTGGAAGATCTTTATATTGAATGGAAAAATCAGCGAGATTCTTCATCACGTTGACCAACTTTTTCTTTAAAATCAAAAGTCCGTCACGGATTTGAATTAAATCTGTATTGTCTCCTACAAATGCCGAAGTTGCTCCTAAGTGAATAATTCCTTTTGCAGAAGGTGCAACGTCACCATAAGTATGAACGTGAGCCATTACATCGTGGCGGAATTTCTTCTCATATTCTGCAGCTTTGTCATAGTCTATATTTTCTGCGTTGGCTTTCAGTTCAACGATTTGCTCGTCTGTGATTTCGAGGCCGAGGTCTTTTTCTATTTCAGCGAGTGCGATCCAAAGTTTTCTCCAAGTGCGAAACTTGTTGTTGTGAGAAAAATTAAACAGCATTTCTTCACTGGAATAGCGCTCTTCCAATGGGTTTTTGTAGGAATTCATTTCTTTCTTTTTACTTTTTTTAGATACACAAAATTAAGAAAATTAACCCATTCAATAAAATGAAATTGAAGTTAGAATTGGGATTTAACCAAATTGTAATTTTTTAATCCAACATTCGGCGAGATATTTGTATTTTCGAATTAAATCTAATAAAAATGGTGTCAAAAATTACATCAGAAATCAAAGTCAGCGTCATTGCTGAGTACGATAATTTCAATAGTTATCCTTCTGAGAATCGTTTTGTTTTTAAATATCACATTGAAATTCAGAATCTTGGGACTGGAATTGTAAAACTTCTTACGAGAAAATGGATCATTTATGATTTAGGATTTGGTTTTACAGAAGTCGAAGGCGCTGGCGTGATAGGTTTGACTCCCGTTCTTACTTCCGGCGAGACTTTCACTTATTTTTCCAATGTCATTCTAAAATCCGGTGTTGGAAATATGACTGGATTTTACCAATTTGAAAATTCGTCGAAAGAAACTTTCGGAGTTGAAATTCCGAAATTTAATTTGGTTTCAGAAGTTTTGAGTAATTAATTTGATTTCAAATTAATTCTAAAGAACTTTAATTTTTTTATTGAAAACCTCTCGTACTTCTTCATTGCGAGTGATGAAAAGTCTTTCAAAACTCAATAATGAAATCTTGGCACACACTTCTGCGTCAGCATCTGCCCGATGGTGATTGAAATTGATCTGATGATGATCCGCCAGACTTCGTAATCCATAACTTTTCAAATCTTTCCAGGCTTTTTTTGCTACGCCTATACTGCACAAATAATTAATATTCGGTTTGAAAAAGCCATAATGATCCAGACATCCCCGCAAAACATTGGCGTCAAAAGCTGCGTTGTGAGCAATGATGAGATTGCGGTACATTAGATTCTCAATCTCATACCAAACGTCGGCAAAAGTGGGAGAGTGCTGCACATCTTCTGGCTTTATGCCATGCACGGCCATATTATGATAATTGAAATAAGGAAATGATGGTGGTTTTATGAGCCAAGACTTTGTTTCTTTAATCATGCCATTTTCCACAATGCAAATTCCCAATTCGCACGCAGAATTTTTCTCGTGAGTTGCAGTTTCGAAATCCAGAGCGATAAAATCCATTTTTTTATTAAACTTTTTTAGAACCTAAGAAATGTTTGAACATTAACCATTTGATTTGATAATAATTATTAATCTGAGTTTTTTGTCTCAATTGGATTGATTTCGGCAGTTGCCAATAAAACATCACGTGAGATTTGAAAATAGCCCAAAGATGTTTCCATCCATTTTTATAAGCTAAATAAAATGCGGCATAACCATCCAAATTTAATCTAAAAAAAAGAATGAAAAACACCTTAGATGAAGGAAGATTTTTCAACATCATAGTTAGATTATTTCTAAAATTCAAATAGGTTTTTTGAGGATTTTGCTTGTTCAATGTTCCGCCACCAACGTGGTAAACTTTGGATTTTCCAGTGTAAAAGATTTTTCTCCCAGCATTTTTGAGTCTCCAGCAAAGATCGATTTCTTCCTGATGCGCAAAGAATCTCCCATCAAAACCATTCATCTTCCAGAAATCGTCGGAACGTATAAATAACGAACAGCCAGAAGCCCAAAAAATTTCGGTTTCGTCATCATATTGTCCCTTATCAAATTCGATGTCATCAAAAATACGTCCTCTGCAATAAGGATAACCCAGATTGTCTATCAAACCACCACCAGCGCCTGCAAATTCGAATTTATCTTTCTGATTGTAATCTAGGATTTTCGGTTGGATTGCTGCGATATTTTGGTCTTCGGAAAATAGCTTGGTGATTGGAGAAATCCAATTCTCAGTTACTTCCACATCGGAATTCAATAAACAAAAAATGTCTGCTTTGATGGATTTTAAGCCATCATTATAACCCTTAGCGAAACCAGAATTGCTATTGTTTTGAATAATCTTAACCGATGGGAAATTTGATTTTAAAAACTGAACAGAATCATCTGTAGAAGCATTGTCTATTACAAAAATTTCTGCTTCTATGGAATGTGAAATGACGGAAGGTAGAAATTTCTCCAACCAGTTTTTTCCGTTCCAATTGAGAATGGCGATTGCGACAGTCATTATTCTTCGTAGGTTTTTATAGCATCCTTATATTTCCAACGTCTGTGTGACCACAGCCAATTGTCAGGTCTTTTGTTAATTGTATTCTCCAATAAACCGTGGAATTTTTTTACCACCTCGTGCTCTACAAATTTTTCACCATCCGGATAGATTCGGTGATAATTCACTTGATAAAAGCCTCGTTTCACTTTTTTCATCTCACAATAGATGAAAACCATATCCATTCTTGTAGATAATTTGTCATAACCTATGAAAGCTGGCGTTCTTTGGTTGAGGAATTTCAATCCATAATTCACATGGGAAACGTGTGGCGTTTGGTCAGCCACAAACATATAAATCGAATCTCCATCATTGGGCGTTCGGAAAATATGTTTGATAACTTCGCCCGCTTCCAGAGATTTATTATTGAATCTATTGCGGATCATTTTGATTTTCTCTTCCCAGAACTTACTGCTCATCTTTCTATAAACCGGATGACAATCTTTTTGCGGAACCAAGGTTGCCAAAGCATTGAACCATTCCCAGTTGAAAACATGGCCAGAAAGTAGAATGATATTCTTGCCTTCAGCTTTAGCTTGGTGAAAAAGATCCTGATTCAAATGTTGCATTCTCACTCTGGATTCGGTTTGGCTAATGGTGAAGGCTTTCAGCATTTCTGCTAAATAATCACAGAAATTAGAAAAGAATTTTTTTGAGATGTCTTTAATTTCTTTCTCAGATTTTTCGGGAAAAGAATTCTTCAAATTTTCCAGAACAACTGCTTTTCTGTAACCTATGATATAATAATTGAGGAAAAATACTATATCTGAAAACAAATACAATATCCTAATCGGTAATCTCGAAATTAATAATAATATGCTGAATAAAAATTGATTCAATGGATGATGAATATTCGCAAATATACTGAAAAATGGCTGGATAATTGCTTAAATTTGGTGTAGTAAAAATCAATATTAATATAAAAATGAAAAAGTCAATTATAAAATCGGTTTTGGTTGGAAGTCTAGTCTCTTTTTCTCTATCAAATGCGCAAACTATGGAAACTCCGCTAACCAAGGAGCAAATGGAGGCGAAAAAGAAAGCAGCGAGAGAAGAAGTGGCGAAATTGCCCAAACCGTATCGCCCTGAGGCCAATGCCGCAATAGAAATTAAAGATGCTATTGCCATTGCTAAGAAAGACCACAAGAATGTAGTAATTCAAGCTGGAGGAAACTGGTGTATCTGGTGTTTGAGATTCAACAATTATGTTCAGCAAACGCCAGAACTTAAAAAATTGGTTGATGATAGTTATGTTTATTATCATTTGAATTGGTCGCCTGAAAACAAAAACGAAAAGATTTTTACAAGCTACGGAAATCCAGGAGCGAAGTTTGGATACCCAGTTTTCATCATTTTGGATGAGAATGGAAAGCAAATCCATACACAAGACAGTGCGGTACTGGAAGAGGGAAGTGGCTATGGTCTTGAGAAAGTGAAAGCGTTCTTCAATACTTGGAAACCTAAAAAATCTTAGAAATAGATTATACAAAAAAACCATCTCAATATTGAGATGGTTTTTTGTATGTTTTCTTGAAAACTTTAATTAAGCTTCTTCAGAAGGAGTTTCCTCCTCAACTTTTGCTTTTGGAGCCGCTGGTTTAGGAGCTTCTACCGGAGCATCAGAAACGATAGCAAAATCGAAGTTATACTCTACATTTCTGTGAAGTCTGATAAGCGCAGTCACTGTACCAGTTCTCTTAATTGTATTACCTGGGATTTTGATGTATTTTTTATCAACGTTTACACCAGCTTTTGCCAAAGCAGCAGCAAGATCAGAATTGTTGATAGAACCGAATAATCTGTCTCCAGAACCTACTTTTGCAGGAATAGTGATAGATGTTTTCTTCAATTGCTCCACTACGCCGTTAGCAGTAGCGATCAATTTTGCTTCTTCTTCTTTTCTAGCTTCCAAAGTAGCCTCTAGAGCTGCTTTGTTTTTAGGAGTTGCTAATAAAGCAAAACCTTGAGGTAGTAAAAAGTTACGTGCGTAACCTGGTTTTACATTTACTGTATCGAACTCAAGTCCTAAGTTCTCTACGTCTTGTTTTAGGATAATTTCCATTGTTGTTGTCCGTTTTAGTTTTAGAGCCAAGAACAAAGAGCCAAGCATCAAGATTTTAAAATCTTTTATCTCTTATCTTTTATCTCTTATCTAAATCGTTAGAATTAATTATTTATTCAGCAACAAAAGAAGCAGGCGAACCTACTTCTTTTATTAATTTTGTTTTATTTCAAAAGATCCGCTACGTAAGGCATAAGAGCTAAATGTCTTGCTCTTTTGATAGCTGCAGATACTTTTCTTTGATATTTAAGAGAAGTTCCTGTGTATCTTCTAGGTAAAATTTTACCTTGCTCGTTTACGAATTGTAAAAGGAAGTCAGCATCTTTGTAATCTACGTGCTTAATTCCAAATTTTTTGAATCTACAATATTTTTTATCAGTTTTTGTATTGATATCAAGTGGAGTAAGAAACTTCACTTCAGATTCACCTCCAGCAGAGGCTTGTTTTGCCATATCATCTATTGCCATTGTTTTAAATTTTAAAGGTTAATAATTAAGCTTTAGCAGATTTTACTTTGCTTCTTCTTGTTACTGCATAGTCAACAGCGTGCTTGTCAAGTTTAGTCGTTAGGTAACGGATCACTCTCTCATCACGTTTGTAAGCAGTTTCTAGATCAGCAACTACAGTTCCTTCTCCTTTGAATTCGATAAGAGTGTAAAACCCATTCTTTTTCAATTGGATAGGATAAGCTAATTTTTTAAGTCCCCAATTTTCTTTGGCAACGATTTCGCAATTGTTTGAAGTCAATAGATCTTCAAATTTTTTCACTGCTTCCTCCACCTGAGCATCAGATAGAACGGGAGTTAAAATGAAAACAGTTTCGTAATTGTTCATAATGTTAATTTATTAATTAAAAATTCGAGTTGCAAAAGTACAACTTTTTTCCAAACTACAAATACTTAGCATAAAAAAAATCCCGCCAAATTGACGGGATTAAAAATTTGATAAGAAAGTTCGGATTATTTCTTAACTACTTTCGTAGAAGTAGAAGTTCCGTTTTCTAATAATGTAGTTACTACATATACTCCAGAATTGAATCTGCTGAAATCGATTTGAGATTTAGCCTCATTCAAGTCTTTGGTGAATAATTGTTTTCCAGTGGCATCATAAACTTTTACAGATTTGATTTTACCTTGAGCCTCGATATTGAAGATATCTTTAACTGGGTTTGGATATGCTTTGATGTTGTTTTTAGCTGTTTCAACAACTGCTAATGTACCAACATTTAAAGTATAATCCTCCGCTTGTCCGTAAGTCGCACCCGAACATGCATCTGTGAGAGGACTTGTTGTACCATATTGTTTTTTAACTCTCATTCTTGTATTCCCAACGGTTGCTCCTACTGGTACAGTTATATCAAAAGTAATTTGTTTAGAATCTGCCCCTGTTGAATTTTCAATAGTTCCTACAGAATATGTTTCATCTGCATCTGTAAAAACACCATTTTGATTCCAGTCAATAAATACTGCAAAATGGTTTACATAGTTACCTCCAGTATTTCCTTTTAAAGTAATTGTATGAGTAGATCCTTGATTTACATTTCCTACTTGGTCTATGAAGAACTCATGTGCAGGAGTGCCATCTATTGCAGGGCTGGTAGGATTGTTTATGCCTCCAAAGTTCACCAAAGATATTGGCTCTACACCACCTCCCAAGAATCCAGGGAAAGTTAATGGTCCACAATAAGGTGGATTAGCACTCGTAGTAAATGATGATACTGTACAACCTGTTGCTGCTCCTACAGTATTCTTAGGTACTATTTTCCAGTAATACACTGTGCTTAGGTTTAAATTACTTGTAACAGTATAATTAGTGCCGGAAACATTAGCCACTAAAGTGGTTGGGTCTGGATTGGTATCAAGGTACAAGTCATACGAATCGGCATTCATCGTAGCTGCCCAAGATAGAGTTGTATTAACTGCAACATTTGTAGATCCATTTGCTGGTGAAGCTATCGTTGTACAAGATGGTACAGCCGTAGGTGCAGCTGACACGGAGACATCATCTATGTGCAAAGAGAACATATCTTCTGAATCATGGTGTCTGAAAGCTATGTATATCTGAGGTTGTCCAGCAAATGATGACAAATCGATTGTTTTTGAGTAAAATACACTACCCACTCCATTTGTAGAAGCATTTTCCGTTAAAAGAGGAGTCGTTGCGAGGAATGCTGCAACACTATTAGTAGTAGCAACATAAACAGAATAAGTTTCTTGAGCCCACGATGCATCTTGTGCCTTAACTTTGAACTTAAGAATGGCAGACGTAGCTGATGAAAGGTTGATTGCTGGTGAAACAATAAAGTTATTCGGAGTCAAAGCACTTTCTGATGCATTATCATAAGAATATGATGCAATAGCAGGTGTAATACCCACAGGCTCATCCAACGCTACGGTCTCTCAA
>JAGNPP010000266.1 GCA_017989575.1 Chryseobacterium sp. | reverse complement strand
CGTTTTATTAAAACTAGATTCTACATTGGCAAGCACCAATAAAATTGTAGATGAGCAAAACCGAAGAGAAATCAAATTGCTTCTTTCAAATCTTAACAAAACGATTGAGTCTTTCAAAGGAACATCGGACAGAACCAATGCTATTCTAGCCAGCAACGAAAAAGGACTGCACGAAGTGGTTGCCAATGCCAATGTTGCAATGCTGACTGCCAATAAAACTCTTGACAAATACGGCTCTGTAGCAGAAAGAGTGGATATTGATAAACTAAATGGAACCATTGAACAGTTCAACCAAACGGCCAACAAACTCAACAACGTTATTTCTGGCATACAAAACGGCGAAGGTTCGCTTGGTAAATTGGCGAAAGATGAAGAGCTTTACAATAATCTAACGAAGACTTCAAACAGCCTCAACCAGTTGGTAGAAGATTTTAAAACCAACCCGAAGAGATACGTGAATTTCTCAGTTTTTGGTAAAAACGCAGATAAAAAATAATATGCAATATATTGACAATGTAATTTTTTTAATTCTTCTAGTAGCAGGCTTTGGTTTATTCGCTAAAAGTCTGAAAGAATTATATCGCAATATCCAATTAGGCCGCGAAATCAACAGAACCGACAGAAAGGCCGAACGATGGGCAATTATGACCAGAGTTGCCCTTGGACAGAGCAAAATGGTGAAACGCCCGATTGCAGGGATTTTGCATATTTTCGTTTATGTTGGATTTGTCATTATCAATATAGAATTATTAGAAATTATTATTGATGGAATCTTCGGAACGCATCGGTATCTTCAAAGTATTTTTGGGGTTTCATTTTATGCGTTTTTTACAGCATTTTTAGAAATATTAGCAGTATTGGTAGTATTTGCAGTTGTCGTATTTTTCATCAGAAGAAATTTCTACGGTGTGAAAAGATTGACGATGAAAGAACTTTTCGGATGGCCAAAGAACGATGCCAACTGGATTTTGATTATCGAATTTGCCTTGATGGTGGCTTTCTTCACAATGAATGGTGCGGATTATTATGCAGATGCAAATCGATTCGGAAGCAATTTTCCGATCTCGCAGTACTTGTTTCCATTCTTCCAGAATTTCAGTTTAGACACACTTCATATGATCGAAAAATCAGCTTGGTGGTTTCACTTCGTTGGGATTTTGTTCTTTATGAATTATCTGTATTACTCAAAACACCTTCATATTATTTTAGCGTTTCCAAACACTTGGTTTGCCAATCTTGAGAAGAAAGGAAAATTCAACAATCTGGATTCTGTGACCACAGAAATCAAATTAATGATGGATCCAAACGCAGATCCTTACGCTGCACCAGCTGAAGGCGCAACAGAAGTGCCATCGAAATTTGGAGCAGAAGATATTTTTGATTTGGATCAGCATCAGTTGATGAGCGCCTATTCTTGTACAGAATGTGGACGTTGTACTTCCGTTTGTCCAGCGAATATCACAGGCAAGAAACTTTCACCAAGGTTGATTATGATGAAAACCAGAGATCGATTGGAGGAAGTTGGGAAAAACATCAATGCCAACAGTGGCAAATTCGTAGATGACGGGAAAAAGTTACTCAATGATTATATTACCAAAGAAGAACTTTGGGCTTGTACAACTTGCAACGCTTGCGTAGAAGCTTGTCCGGTTCTGATTGATCCTTTGTCAATTATATTTGAAATGAGAAGATTTTTGGTAATGGAACAATCTGCGGCGCCACAAGAATTAAACTTGATGATGACGAACGTGGAAAATAATGCTGCGCCGTGGCAGTACAATCAGGCAGATCGTTTGAATTGGGCTAATGATTAAATCTAAAATCATGAAAAAGATATTATTAGCTTTTCTAATATTTTCCTTTGCCACATTGTGGTCACAAAAGTCGGATCAATCAATTATTAGAGAAGATACAAGTCAATTTATGACCAAGTTTCAAAATAAAGATTATGATGGGATTTTGGACATGACACATCCAGCGATTTTTGAAAAATTTGATAAAGAAACTTTGAAAAGCCTTTTTCAAAAAATGCTGGAAGACAATGAGGAATTCCAAATGGAAATCATTGATACAGATAAAATTACATTTGAAATATCAGAAGTAATGAAAACTAAAGATACGAAGTACGCTTTTGTAACGCATCCTATGAAAATGAAAATGACGTTTAAGAATCAAAAATTTGATGATTCTCAAAAAGAAATGATGGTGAATATGATGGAAGTCCAAGGAATGAAAACAAAATTTTTAAATGAAAATTCTTTGGAAATGAGCAAGCAAAGTATGATGATTGCGATGAATGATGCTTCTACCAAAAACCAATGGAAATATTTGAATTACGATGAGACAAACCCTTTGTACGTCTCTGTGGTTCCGGTAGAAATAATGAAAAAAGCGAAAAACTACTATGCTGATTTTTTAATTAAAAATAAGGAAAATGCAAATTAAAACTATGGCGGAATACGCAATGGAAGGCAAAGCTCCGGAAGTTCTCTTCTGGGTTGGTTGTGCTGGAAGTTTCGATGACCGTGCGAAAAAAATAACCAAGGCATTCTGCAAAATTTTAAATAAAATCGGAGTTGAGTTTGCTGTTCTGGGTCAAGAAGAATCTTGCACAGGCGATCCTGCAAAACGTGCCGGAAACGAATTCGTTTTCCAAATGATGGCTTTGACCAACATCGAAGTTCTGAACGCTTACGATGTTAAAAAAATTGTGACGGCTTGTCCGCACTGTTTCAATACTTTGAAAAACGAATATCCAAGTTTAGGCGGAAACTATGAAGTTTTGCATCACACGCAATTTCTCAAAAACCTGATGAACGAAGGCCGATTGAAAATCGAAGGCGGAACTTTCAAAGGAAAAAAAATAACATTTCACGACCCGTGTTATCTTGGAAGAGCCAACGACGAATACGAAGCGCCAAGAATGCTTTTAGAAAAGCTGGATGCAGAATTGGTGGAAATGAAACGTTGCAAAACCAACGGACTCTGTTGTGGAGCTGGAGGCGCACAGATGTTCAAAGAGCCAGAAAAGGGAAACAAAGACATCAATGTAGAAAGAACGGAAGAAGCGCTTTCATTTGAACCGAAAATTATTGCTACAGGTTGCCCGTTTTGTAATACGATGATGACGGATGGCGTGAAACATTTCAATAAAAATACAGAAGTAGAAGTTAAAGATATTGTGGAACTTTTGGCGGAAGCAGAAGATTTGTAAGAGGCTCTAAAAATATTTAACTTTATTAAAAATTTAGAAAATGAAAATAGGAGATAAAGCCAAAGTAGATCCTAAATTTACAGGACTAGATTCTTGGATTGAAGGAACGGTGATTGATATTGAGAAAAATCCTTTCAAAGGAATTGTGATTGCTATAAAAGACGCTTTGGGAAGGATTTTTTTTGGAGAAGAAAAATTTTTCAAACCAATCTAGTCAATTATGTATGCAATAAGTTTTGATATGGTAATTGGAGATTTGAAAGAAAATTTTGGAGATCCATATAACAATGCCTATTATGAAATAAGTAAAGTCTTACGAAAGTTTGAATTTTACAACACACAAGGAAGCGTCTACCTTTCTAACAAAAATGATTTAACCAATCTATTTCGTGCTATGAATGCTCTGAAAAGCATTGATTGGTTCCAAAAATCAGTAAGAGATATAAGAACTTTCAAGGTTGAAGATTGGTCAGATTTTACGGAATTTATGAAAGAATAAAATTAAAATTATACAAAACCCAGATCGACTCTGGGTTTTTCCTTTTTTATAGAATTGGATAAAAATCCGTAATTTTATATTTTTAAAATCAGAATATGCAAATCGAGGAATCCAACAT
>JAGNPP010000265.1 GCA_017989575.1 Chryseobacterium sp. | reverse complement strand
CGAGAGAGATTTGATTGATGACAGGGTTGGCGTACATCGCCAGAAAACTTTGTTTCACAGCCGAACTGGAAGCATCTAGCCTCATTTCAAATCGTCTTATAAACAATCGTTTTTCTTCCGCTGCATAATGATTTTCAAACTCATTGGTTTGGCGCAACAGATCGTAAGCGATGTAATTGGTAGGCCACAATTTATAATTCTTGATGATGGATTGATCTATCAATTGAGCAATGGATTGGAGCAATTTGTTTTTATTTTCAGAAGGAGAAGCCAACGCATCCAATTCCTCACCGAGAACAGAACCTGCGTGGAGATGAATTCTTTTTTTCTGTCCCAAAACGCCGCTCAGCATTGTATTGAAATCTTCATTTTTACTTTTCACGTATTGCTCATTGCGGGATTGCGCCATCAATTGTGGCATTTTGAGCATATCGGTAGGATCGTATTCGTACGAAATGGAAAGTGGAACAATTTTCAGATCTTTGAAAAAACCAATCAGAGGTTCGTTTTCGGATGCCATTGCCAGCATTTTCAAAAGGCCTTGCTGCGTAGCATCGTTTCCATCTTTCGTACGGCCTTCGCGCTGCGCCATCCAGACAGAACGGTTTTCCTTTTGCAAAAGCGTGGTAATATATTCTGACAAAAGCCTGGAACTCCCCAATTGCTCGCGTATGGAGACGCTTCTTTCTACCAAAAAATTACGATTGAGCTTCGCCAAAATATGCAAAAAATCCTTCTTCACAAGATTGTCTCCAATCGCAGAAGACGTCATTACAAATCCACCTTCCAGCAAAACCAAATTCAACAGAGATGTGTCCAAAATAATATCTCTGTGGTTGGAAATAAAAAGATAGGAAGCATTTTTATCCAGGTTTTCAAAACCAGAAAAAGACAAGCCTTCTGAACTTTTTTCCAAAATCTGACGAACCGTCTGCGCAATAATCTGGGTTTGAAAATCTCTGATGGAATGGATTTCCTTAAACTTATCTATCCAAAATTCCTCCTTTCTGCCAGGAAAAGTAAACTGCATCATCGCCTTCATCATCGGATGCTTGGCGATACTTTTCAAAGCACCATTTACTTCTTCATCTTCGAAAGGTCTGATTGCATCAAACTTGGACATATCTGGATTTTAAATTAGAATTTGCAAAAAAACAAAAATTAATTGAACGGAGCTTATGATTTTGTCTATTAAAAATTATTTTTTACATCATAAATAATTATGTTTCAGATTTTTTGATTTTAAAAAACAGTTAAAACAGTAAAAATTCTTAAAAAAAATCAGGCTTACTGTGGCATTTTTTTCTTCTTAAAATCTTAACTTGCATAGACAATACTCCAAGAAAATGATCCAAGAAAAACTTCTCTTATCCTACGGCGCCGAATATGAAAAATTTAAAAAAGGTAACATTATTTTCGACGAGGGCGATACACCTAAAAATTATTATCAAATCCTGACCGGAAGAGTGAAACTGAACCATTACAATGAGGAAGGAAAAGAATTGATTCTTGCTATTTTGGAACCTGGACTGAGCGTTTGCGAGCTTCTCCTTTTCATTGATAAAAAATATCCTGTGAACGCCGTAGTGATTGAAGAAAGCACCGTTCTGAAACTTTCGAAAGCGAGCTTCATCCAAATGCTGGACGACCATCCGAATGTCTCGAGAGATATCAATAAATTCCTTTCGGAAAGACTTTATCACAAATTTGTAATGTTGGAAAACAATTCATCCTTACTGCCAGAAGTGCGGATAAAAGGTGTTTTGGATTATCACAAAAGTTTCAGCCCGGATCAAACTTCTTACTCATACAAAATCCCACTCACAAGACAACAACTGGCTGCTATCACAGGATTGCGCGTGGAAACCGTCATTAGAACCATCAAAAGTCTTGAGAAACAGGAAGTCCTAAGAATCATTGACCGGAATATTCATTATTAATTGAAAGGAATTCTAGAGCTTGAGGAAGAATTGATTTCACGGAAGATTTTACTTTTGAAATAACAAAACCCCTGAAAGTGAGACTGATTGAAAATTAAACTTGCAAAAAATCATACAGATGACGAAAGCCAAGGCTATTACCCTTTTGAAGAAAATTCTGCTCATAGGAATTATCATTTTCGCGTCTAGCTTTTTGCAATTCTACTGGGCCATGGGACATCTTTCAGAAAATATGTCGAGCGCTTGTTTGGAATGTTGGTTTTTGGAAGATGTCTTCATTATATCTTTTGTAAGTGCGATTTTTCTTGCCATTATCTTTGCTATTTTACCTTTGGGAATGAATAGGATTTTCAAAGTTGGATTTCAATTTTTGCTTTTGATTTCCATTTGGTTTTTCTGGGATTACAGCATTTTTGTTGAGAGAGAATCATCTTGGAGTACTTTTCTTTTTGACGAAGAAATCCATTACGTATTCCATTATTCCGCTTTGCCCATTTTGGTTTTGGCTTTGGTTGCTACCTTTGTAATGCAGTTAAAAATTATTGCTTCCAAATAAAGTCGCTTTTTTTTAAAATAAAACAATCCTTACACAAAAAAAAACCACCGCAAAACTGCAGTGGTTTTTATTTTGAAATTTTAAAATTATATTAATTCTTGATAAACTTACTCGTTTCAACACCTTTGTCTGTGAAGATTTGAATAAAATAAGTTCCTTGAGAAAGTCTCTGAACATCCATTGTTCTTTCTCCATTCATAGTCTTTTCCGTTATTTTCTTTCAATCACGTGGCAGTAACACTTAAAAATGGTTCTATCAAATTATATATAGATGGTAACCTTGTCCAAAGTGCGACGATGAACCTGAATACAACCGGCAACTCATTTCTCATCGGTGCAAGCCAGAGAAATGGTGTCGATGAACTGTTTGAAGGTGATATCGATGAAATCAGAGTTTGGAACAGAGCACTAAGCGAAAATGAGCTAAAAAACAGCACAAGTTGTGAATTGGCAAATCCAGGATCTCAAGATGGACTCGTGAGTTATTTCAAATTCAACCAAGGAAATAATGAAGCGGATAATAATACTGTGACGACATTAACAGATGAAACAGGAAACAGTACTTCTGTCACTTTGAACAACTTTGCGCTGACTGGCACCCAATCCAATTGGCTACTATCTTCGCCAATCGTAACGGGTACTTCTTGTCCACAATATGTTTCGCCAATATCTTGCGCTACAGTTACTTTACCAAGCAACGGAACACCACTCTCCGAGGAACTCAAAGCAAGCTGGTCAGCAGTTAATGGCGCCGATGCTTACAAAGTTTTTGTAGGTACTTCTCCCGGGAATTATGATGTTGTAACTTCGACCTATGTATCTACTACAAGTTTTTCACTAGAAGGATTATCAGAGAACACGACCTATTATGTAAAAATAGTTCCGGACAGTTCTACAGATACGGCGATTGGCTGCGCAGAATCATCTTTTACAACAGGATCAACTTTGGCTGTAGGTAATTTTGGAAAAAATACAATCAACGTCTATCCCAATCCTTTTGTGAATGTGATTAATATTTCGAATGTGGATTCCGTAACTTCGGTTTCCATTAATGACAACTCTGGAAAATTGATAAAAACCCTGAAACCAGCAAAAGTTCTTGATCTATCTTCACTTTCCCAAGGCGTTTACATTGTAAACATCAAACTGAATGATGGGACAGCTAAAACGTTTAAAGTGATCAAAAAATAATAATACACCAAATGCTAATGATGAGAAGGGACAGCTTTTAAGCTGTCTTTTTTTTGTTTAATAATCATCGAGAATTACAGGATCAATTCCAAAGCTTGGGGGCTATGCAAAAAGCTTAGACAACCTAAACAAGAAAAATGCTTTATCC
>JAGNPP010000264.1 GCA_017989575.1 Chryseobacterium sp. | reverse complement strand
TTTGATGCTCATCAGCAGTAAAAGTTGGCGCAATTTAATAGACTCAAAAAGTCTTTGGTTGTCGGATATTCCTTCGACTTTGATTATTTCAAATCCATAGTATTAAACCACATAGGAACATAGAAGAAACTCAATATTTGATTTTGAAAAGATAAAATAGATATGAGTTTTCATTTATCTTATCTTTAATAACAAAAAAAAACTATGTGTCTATGTGGTAAAATTTCAAAGTTGTAGTTTGAAGTTTTGAGATTTTCAGAATTAATGTTTATCTTCGTTCTGTGAAAACAATGAACACGACATATTATTACGCAATTTTGACCCTCCAAAAGGATTAGGATTCGTATGTACTCATATCAAAACCTCGTCCTATTGACGGGGTTTTTTGTTTTAAAAAATTAATTATTATGAAGATTAGCATCATCGGAACTGGATTGATCGGCGGATCGATTGCTCTGAAATTAAAAGATAAAAAATTCACCGATTTCGTTTACGGAATTGATCAAGATGAAGTTCATCTAACCAAAGCTTTAGAATTAAATATTATTGATGAAAAAGCAGATTTGGAAAATGGTGTCAAGAATTCCGATTTGATTATCATTGCCATTCCGGTAGATTCGGCGAGAAAAATATTGCCCTCGGTTTTGGATTTGATTAATGAAAATCAAACGGTGATGGATGTTGGATCTACGAAATCTGGAATTGTAGAATCTATCAAAGATCATCCAAATAGAAAACGTTTTGTGGCTTTCCATCCAATGTGGGGAACGGAAAACTCTGGTCCGAAATCCGCAACCAAAGAAAGTTTCGCGGGAAAAGCAGCCGTGATTTGCAACCGAGAAGATTCCGATTCTGATGCTTTGGCAATTGTGGAAAAAGTGATTGAGAATCTGGAAATGCACCCAATCTATATGAATGCCGATTCGCACGACGTTCATACGGCTTACATTTCGCACATTTCGCATATCACATCTTATGCTTTGGCTAATACGGTTTTGGAAAAAGAACGTGAGGAAGATACGATTTTTCAGTTGGCAAGTTCCGGTTTTTCAAGTACAGTTCGTTTGGCTAAATCACATCCGGAAATGTGGGTTCCGATTTTTCGCCAAAACAAAGAAAATGTTTTAGATGTTTTGAATGAACATATCACGCAACTTAGAAAATTCAAGTCAGCGTTGGAAAAGGAAAATTTTGATTATTTGGAGGAATTGATCACGAATGCTAATAAGATTCGTGGGATTTTGGATAAGTAGAAAAACAATCTAAATGGAAAACTGAAATATTCTTAATGAGTCCAATTTTCAAGTTTTCCATTTTCTTTTTGCCATATTTCAATATAAATATCCTCTGATATTGGTCTGCCTTTATCCTTAATAATGTCAAACTTTAAGTCTTTTAGAGCATTTAACATTTTTTCTACACAAAAATCATACTCGCCTTTTTCATAATACTTTTCAATTTCCTTGTCAGAATAAAGCATTCTAACTTTTGATACACTCCCTTTTTCATTAATAGTTACAAAATACTTTGTCCCACAGTCAAAGTCGTTTGCATTTTTCAACTTCATCTTTTTTAGTTCTTTAAATAGCAAATCAGAAACTTTATTTTTATCAATTCGATTTATTGCTTTTGGAATTTTCTGATAATTATGAACTTCATCTTGTTTTATTAAACTGCCATTATTAAATTCCAATACAGTTTCATATTCATAGATTCTATAAAAAATACCGTCCCATCGAATTTGTTTATTATTTCTAACTTTTTGAGGGAAATTAATAACACCTGAAAACCAATCTATCAACACTCGGTTGTTCTGAACCTTGTCTCCGAATAATTTATTAATTTTTTTTGTCGATTCATCCAAATTGATTGAGGTTTTATCAACCAATTCTCCACAAGAAATTATCTTTGTTAGATATAATTTATCATTAATAACCTCATATATTGCTTGATAACCTCTCCAACAATTCAATGAAACACCAACATCTTCAGAACCTCTAAAACTTAATCCAAATAATTTTCCTTCATCTGAATTTTGTTTCTGCAGATATTGTTCTAAAATTAGATTATAAGTCGGAATTGTATCTTTCTTATAAACAATATAATCAGGCATTTGCGGACTTGCAAAAATATCTGCCACAATTAAAATGAATATAAAAGAAAGAGTTTTAAACATTAATGTTGATTTAGAAAATAAATCTGAAATATCTATTTATCAAACTGATTCGGATGCAATTTCTTAATCTCATCCACAGTTCCAAGGACTTTATCTTTCAATGATTTTTGGTAAATTTCTAATTTTTGAGAAACGTCGGAATCTGAAGTTCCAATGATTTTCGCGGCAAGAATTCCGGCATTTGTTGCACCATTCAAAGCCACTGTGGCAACGGGAATTCCGGATGGCATTTGCAAAATCGATAAAACCGAATCCCAACCGTCGATGGAATTGCTGGATAAAATAGGAACTCCAATCACGGGCAAAGTGGTGCAACTTGCTACCATTCCTGGCAAATGAGCCGCGCCGCCTGCACCTGCAATGATGACTTTCAAGCCTCTTTCCTTCGCGGTTTTTGCATAATCAAACATTCTCTCGGGCGTTCTGTGCGCAGAAACCACGGTGAGTTCGTAAGGAATTTCCAAAGTTTTCAAAAAATCTGCTGCTTGTTGCATAATTGGGAGATCGCTCTGGCTGCCCATAATTATTCCGACCATAATTGCGTTTGAGGTTTTAAAATTCAAGGTTTAAAGTTACTAAAAATTGCCTAAATATGAGGTTTTTGGAATACCTTTGTGTTTAATTTTTTCTGAATTGAGTTCCAAGACCATTATCTGTATTTTCATTGTTGCCATCGTTTGGGGAACGACTTTTTTGGGCATCAAAATCGGGGTAGAAACTGTTCCGCCTTGGTTTGTTGCAGGATTGCGTCAATTTTTGGCAGCAGTTATTCTATTTCCAATTTTACTTTTCAAAAGAGAACTGAAATGGATTGGCTGGAAGAATCTCTCTATTCAACTTACACTCTCCACATTGATGCTGATTGGCGCAAATGGCCTAACGACTGTGGCTGAGAAAGATTTGACGAGTAGTTTGACATCATTAATTACCGCGCTTTCCCCAGTTTTCATCTTCATAGCAAGTATGATCATCGGAATGGAAAAATTTACTTTCCGGACGATGATTGGGCTTTTGATGGGACTTTTCGGCGTGGTTTTTATTTTTTGGGATGGCATCAATGATCTGGGAAATCCGGATTACAGAAATGGTTTACTCATTTTGCTATTGGCCATTATCTGTTGGGGCGCAGGAACGATTTATACTAAGAAACTAAATTCAGCAACCAACAATCTTTTCTTGAATCTTTTCTATCAATTTGCTTTTGCGGGAATTGTGCAGTTGATTTTTGCATTTCTGTTTTCAGAAAAAATAGATGTGGAAAGTTGGTCTTTACAGAGTATTTCTGCGATTGTTTATCTGGCGGTTTTTGGTTCTGTCGCGGCTTTTTTCGCTTATCATTATTTATTGAAAATATTGTTGCCGACACAGGTTT
The DNA here is from genome assembly GCA_017989575.1 of Chryseobacterium sp. Classification (GTDB taxonomy): domain Bacteria; phylum Bacteroidota; class Bacteroidia; order Flavobacteriales; family Weeksellaceae; genus Epilithonimonas. The sequence continues at coordinate 302 of JAGNPP010000264.1, read as the reverse complement.
CCATTCTGTCATACATCAATACCATCATCAGTATTTTCTTGAGCTGGCTGATCTTAGGCGAGACGATTTCTGCAAAATTTCTATTGGCAACAGCGTTTATTATCGGCGGTGTTTTTATTATTAATTATAAACCGGGAATGATAAAGTTTAGATCAAAACAACATTAATTGATTGCTGTATTAATTATTTTTTTAATTTTAATCTTCATTAAAAACATAAACATTTAATTTTTAAAACAATGAAAAAAATTTTGATACTGGCTTCTACAGCTACTCTCCTATTCGCAACGTCTTGTAAGAAAA
>JAGNPP010000263.1 GCA_017989575.1 Chryseobacterium sp. | reverse complement strand
CTGCAGATGTTTTATAGAGATATCAAGAAAGAGATGGAGTTAGGCAATATAGAAAAAATGGAACCCATTCAATTTATCATTAATATGATTTCACTTTTGATATTTCCGAGTGCTATTAGACCATTGTTTATGGAGAATATGATGATCGATGATAAGGAATTTGATAGATTGATTGCAGACCGAAAAGATATCATCCTAAAACTGCTATTTAAAAATTAATAAAAATATTTAATAAATATTAAAGTATTAATAAAGATGATTCGTCCGTAAGGAGTAAAGAAAAGTTACGAAAAAGATAAAAATATAGAATTAATAAATTATGAATAGAAAATTAGTGCCTGCGCAAAAGCTAAAATTAGGAATAGCGGCAGCATTTATGATTTTCGGCTCTACATCTGCTTTTGCACAGCAACAGGTGTCTTTGCAGGAAGCCATAAAACAGGCGTTGCAAAATAAGGCAGAAGCCAAAAAGGCAGCTTTGCAAGTCAAAAAAGCACAGTATAAAATTGCTGAAGCCAGAGCTGGTGCATTGCCACAAATCAGCGCAACCGCTGGAGTGACTTACAATCCCATCATACAAGAATCTCTTTTGGAGTTTGGTGGAGAAAGGCTGATTGCCAGAATGGGACAGCCTTGGGTATCTCAAGCGGTGGTAACTTTGAATCAAGCCATTTTTGACCAAAGGGTTTTCACAGGTCTGAAAGCGGCAAAATCTACCAGAGAATTTTACGTTTTGAACGCACAGCTTTCAAATGAGCAAATCATTGAGAATGTTGCAACGGCTTACTATCAAGTTTTCGTGCAAGAGGAAAATCTGAAAACTCTCAATGTAAGTTACGCTAATACAGAAAAAGTAAGAAACGTAATCAAGAGTTTGGTAGATAATGGATTGGCAAAAGGGATTGATTTGGATAGAACCAATGTCCAGTTGACGAATATCAGCGCAAACAGACAACAATTGGTAAATGCTGTAGAACTTTCCAAAAATTCGTTGAAGTTTTATATGGGTGTTCCGATTGATAAGCCAATTGAATTGGAAGCTAAATCTATCGAACCAAGACCAGAACTGATAGCGGGAAATGTAAATCTGGATGAGAGAACAGAGGTTAAAGTTTTAAACAAAAATAGAGAACTTCTTCAGTACAATTTGAAAGCGACAGAAGCGTATCTCTATCCAACTGTTGGTTTGACCGCAAATTACGGATGGGCTGGAATGGGTAAAAATTTTCCATTGACAAATGGTTTGAACAACGGCGTTCTTTGGAGCGATTATTCAGCGATTGGTTTGAATATCAACATTCCGATTTTTACAGGTGGTGCTACGAAATCAAAAATTCAACAAGCAGAGATTGATATTCAGGATTTGGATGTTGATATCGAAAATACACAGCTGAGCTTGAATTTGGAATACAAAAATGCCATTGAGAATATCGAAAATTCCATCATCAATATCGAAAATATGAAAGGCAACGTAGAACTTGCTGAGAAGGTTCAGAAAGATACACAATCCAATTACCAATACGGATTGGCTACTTTGACAGAGGTTCTTGATTCTGAAAATGCTTTGACAGATGCTAAACAGAATTACACAACGTCATTATTAGACTACAAGCAAGCTGAAATTAAATTAATTAAAGCGAAAGGAGAACTTAATACTTTACAAAATCCATAATAAACTATAAAAGAAATCTCATTGATTTTTATGATTGAGATTCCTTTTGACTATCAAAAAAATAATCAATTTTCCAAATGAAAAAAACTTTAATATATATCATCGTAGCAGCTGTTCTTATCGGTTTGGCAGCTTACAAAATTGCTGATAACAAAAAGAAGCAGGAAACTGAGGTGAAAGAAGTGGCAAAACAGGTTGATAAAATCAATGTGAATGTGGTGACGGCTTCTAGAACTGACATTAATACAGATTATTCTGCAAACGGAACTTTCATCCCGAAACAAGAAACCAATCAATCAGCTGATATTTCTGGTAGAGTGGTAAGCGTTTTTGTGAAAGAAGGTTCCAGAGTTGGCGCAGGTCAGGTTTTGGCAACCATCAAAAGAGATGCAATCGAAGTGGATGTGACTCAGGCTCAAAACAATTTGCAAAACGCAATTATCGACAACCAACGTTACGAAAATGCTTTCAAAACTGGTGGTGTTACGAAACAACAATTGGATAACTCTAGATTGCAGCTTAAAAATGCTCAGGCATCTTTGAGAGCTCAAGGTGTTAAAATCAATGATACAAGTGTAAGAGCGGGAATCAGCGGAACGATTAATAAGAAAATGGTAGAGCCGGGAGCAGTTGTTGCACCGGGAACAGCATTGTTCGAAATCGTAAATATCAATTCCCTAAAACTTTCTGTTTTGGTGGACGAAAGCCAAGTTGGAAGAATCCAGGTTGGACAAACGGTGAACATCAACGTCAATGTTTTGCCAGAAGAATCTTTAAGTGGAAGAATTACCTTCATCGCTCCGAAAAGTGATGCTTCGCTTAATTTCCCTGTTGAAATAGAAGTTCAAAACAAAGGAAATCTAAAAGCAGGTATGTACGCAACAGCTACTTTCAAAACCAACCACGGTGCGGAGACTCAAAATATGTTGACCATTCCTGCGCAAGCTTTTGCTAATGGCGTAAGTTCTGGTCAGATTTTCATCGTAGAAAACGGAACTGCAAAAATGATTACTGTAAAAACCGGAAAAGTGTATGGTGACAAAGTACAAATCATCAGCGGACTAAACGGTGGTGAGCAAGTGATTACCAGCGGACAAATCAACCTAGACAACGGTTCAAAAATCAATATTGTAAAGTAGAGTACAGATGAAGTTAGCAGAAATATCCATTAAAAGACCGTCCCTTGTCATCGTATTGTTTACGATTTTGACCTTGGGAGGTTTGCTTAGTTACTCCATGATGGGGTACGAGTTGATTCCGAAATTTGAAACCAATATGGTAACGATTTCTACGGTTTATCCCGGAGCTTCCCCTGCAGAGGTGGAAACATCGGTGACGCGTAAGATTGAAGATGCCGTTGGTTCTTTGGAAAACGTAAAAAAAGTTGAGTCATCTTCTTACGAAAGTTTATCGGTAATTATGGTTCAGTTGAACACAGGCGCCGATGTCAATTATGCTTTGAATGATGCTCAGAGAAAGGTGAATGCAATTTTGGCAGACCTTCCGGAAGATGCAGATCCGCCGTCACTTCAGAAATTCTCATTGGATGATTTACCAATCATGACATTGAGTATCACAAGTGATAAAATGAATAATAAGGATCTCTATGATCTTTTAGATAAAAAAGTAGAACCAATCTTTTCTCGTGTAAACGGTGTTGCTCAGGTTGACCTTGTTGGTGGACAGGAAAGAGAAATCCAAGTGAGTTTGGATGAAAAGAAAATGCAGGGTTATGGTCTTGCGATTGCAGATGTACAACAAGCGATTCTTTCTTCGAACTTAGATTTCCCAACCGGAGCTTTGAAGACCAGAACTTCTCGTTCTACCATCAGACTTTCTGGGAAATATAGAGACGTCCAGGAAATGAATAACCTTGTGGTTTCCAACAAAAACGGGGCACAAGTTCGTTTGTCTGATATTGCAACTGTTTTCGATACTCAAAAAGATGTAGAGAAAATAGCTAGATATAATCAGAATTCTACCATTTTGATGCAAATCAAAAAGCAATCTGATGCCAACGCAGTTTCGGTTTCGGAATTGGTTCAGAAGACGATTGCTCAGGTTCAGGACAATTATAAAACTCAAGGTGTTAAAGTCAATATCGTAGATGACACCACAGATTTTACTCTGGAAGCAGCAGATCACGTAATTTTCGATTTATTCTTAGCGATTATTTTGGTGGCT
>JAGNPP010000262.1 GCA_017989575.1 Chryseobacterium sp. | reverse complement strand
TATATATACCATTTGGATACTGTATATGATGTTTTTTGCATATTATAGAGGTGCTACAGGAGATGTCTACTTTATTAATACGGTTCCCTTTGAGAGTATTAGATTCTTGATTCGTTATTCTGGTTTATATTCATTAGAGATTTACAAAAATATTCTCGGGAATATCATTCTATTTATGCCTTATGGTTTTCTAGGCATTCTCTATCCAAAACTAAATTCTTATCTCTACTTGTCAGTAGTTTTTATAGTAGTTATCAATATTTTAGAGTTTTCCCAATATTATTTTAATCGCGGTTACGCAGAATTGGACGATGTGATGCTGAATACTATGGGAATGTCTTTAGGTTTTATCATTTACAAAAAATGGTTTATCATTACGGACAAATAACCTTCATTTCGGTTCGTCGGTTGGTTTGATGTTGAGGTTCAGTACAATCTATTCCGTTGCTGCATTTGTTCAAAAGCTGAGTTTCTCCGTATCCAATTGGTTTTAATCTAGCTTTATTGATGCCTCTGGAAAGCAAATATTCCACAGCAGCATTCGCTCTATTTTGAGAAAGTGTTTTGTTGTAATCGTCTGATGCACGCGAATCTGTGTGTGACGCCAATTCTACTTTCACGCTTGGATTATCTTTCATAAACTGAACCAATTTGTTGAGTTCTGCCTTTGCATCTTCGCGAATGAAATATTTGTCCAAATCGTAATGGATATTCTTTAGATTAATAGGTTTTCCACAAGTCGTTTCTTCCATACAAACTTCCAGATTAAGAAAGAAAGTATTGCTTCTATCCACTTTTTTAGATGTTACAGTTTCTGTTTGAGAGAAATAATTTCCTTTTTTACCGTAGATATTGTAAGTCGTATTCTTTTCCGCTTTGAAGTAGAACTTACCCTCATTATTCGTTTTAACTTCGTGATAGATTTCCGATTCATTATTTTTGATGACAATCGTAACATCTCTCAATGGATTCTTGGAATTACAAATATTTACTTGTCCTTTCACAAAGAAAGTTTCCTTGTCTGTCGATATTTCCTTTTTAATGGTCGAGTTTTTTACAAACTCATCTTTATCAGCTTTGCTGGAAATCAAATCGATGTTGTAAAGACTTCCTTTGATTTCGTAATTTTCTGGTTTAATGTTTTTAAAGAAAGCCACGCCTTGCGCATTGGTTCTAGCAAAGTAAGCCCGTTTTCCGTTTTTATAAAGCTCAATGAAAGTGTCTGGCAAAATCTGTCCCGTTTCTTTGTCTCGCGCTATCACAGACAATCCATAATTCGGACCCGAATCTTTCCCGGAAAATCTAAATGTAAGCCCCGCAAAAAAACCAACCGAATGGGCCTCGTGATTCAAAGCCGAAGTCCTGATTTCAGCATTGGCAGGAGCAATCGTATTTCTGTTGTCATTTGCAGCAAAAGGAATGTAGCCTGTCGGATTTCCATTGCTAATCAGATCTTTCGTTTTAAAATGTTGAAGATAATATCCACCGACATTCAAACCGATATTCTCGGAGAAAAACCAATTGAATTCCAATTCACCTTTGCCGGAGAAAACATTTTTTTCATCATAACCTCTATGGAAATTAAGATGGTAACTGTTGTTCCCAGCCGAAAAAATCAAAGCTGTTTCTCCACCTTTGATATTGGAGATTCCACCTTTTAATTTGAAAGTCAAACCCAGTTGGTCAGTGAAAATCCATCGGAAGTTAGGACCGATTCCGAAGAAGTATCGTTGGATTTTTTCTTCTGTCAATTTAGGATCAGTAAGTTTTGTATTTCCTAAATATAAATTTTCTGTTGGATAAGAACTTTTTGGCGTGTTTTGCAAATAATCCGCATCTATTCCCACTCCAATCCAATTGAAAAAATAATCCGCAGAAATCCCAAGGTTCAAATTCGGTTTGTAATCTATGTATTTGGTTTGATTATCGTACGATGGGAAATCCAAACCACCTCGCAAAGATATGTTAATCTGATTGTTATCGTAAAGTGAATTTCGTAATTGTGAACTGAAAAATTGGACAAAAGAGAGCAAGAGAATGAGTAGAAGTTTTCTCATAATTTAGTTTTCTAGGTTATCACAAATTTACAGAATTTATCAACATGTGTCCAATAAAAAATGCCGGCTAAAAAACCGACATTCCTATTATTTTAAAATCATTTTTATTGCTTAATGATCTGCGTAATTTTCTGTGTATTATCATCCAAAGTATATCTCATCAGATATTTCCCAGGACGCAATTTATCAAGTCTTAGCTCAGTATTATTATTATTGATATTATATTCAGCAACTTGAGCTCCCAAGATAGAGAAGAAAGTGACTGTTTTTATTTTCACCGAAATATCTTTCGATTTCAATACCAAAACATCCTTAGTAGGATTAGGATAAGCAATCAAAACCCCATCATCGGTCTTTTGAGAGCTAATTGTACGTGCAGTCTGTGCCTTCATTTCTCCCGAAAATCCAACTGAAACTACCGTAAATATTATAAAGAATAGAAATTTTTTCATTCGCTTTAGTCTGTACTTAAACAATTACAACAAATATATTTTAAATAAATTAATTATGCAATAGCTTAACAATAAAAGTATAATTAAATTTGCATAAATAATTTTTATCAAGATGATTTCAAGAAACCGAAGACTCAGAACCAACGATTCCATCAGAAGTCTAGTTCGTGAAACTACCCTTACAACAAACGATTTGGTACTCCCAATGTTTGTTACAGAAGGTCATAACAAAAAAGAAGCCATTTCTTCTATGCCCGGCGTTTTTCGTCAAAGTTTGGATCTTACAGTTCAGACCATCAAAGAAAATTACAACTTAGGAATCAAAGCTGTTAACCTTTATATGAAGGTTTCGGACAACCTGAAAGACAACACGGGAAAAGAAGCCTGGAATCATAATGGATTGATGCAAACAGCGATCAAAACAATAAAAGATGCCATTCCAGAAGTCATCATAATGCCAGACGTAGCCTTGGATCCTTATTCAATTTACGGTCACGATGGCATTATCAAAAATGGAAAAATAGACAACGATTCCACGGTAGATGCACTTGTAAAAATGGGAGTATCCCTAGCAGAAGCTGGCGCAGACATTCTTGCACCCAGCGATATGATGGACGGCAGAGTCCTTGCGATGCGCGAAGGATTGGAACAAAACGGATTCACAGATGTTGGGATTCTGTCCTACGCGGCCAAATATGCAAGCGCTTTCTATGGCCCGTTCAGAAGTGCTTTGGATAGCGCACCGGTTGATAATCAGGAGATTCCGGCAGATAAGAAAACTTACCAGATGGATTTTCACAATTCCCGAGAAGCCATAGATGAAGTGCTGAGAGATGTAGAAGAAGGAGCCGATATCATTATGATAAAACCCGGAATGCCTTATCTGGACATTGTTTCCAAGGTTCGCGAACTCATCACGCAGCCCATCGCCGTTTACCAAGTCAGTGGCGAATATGCGATGTTGAAAGCCGCAGCACAAAACGGATGGCTGGACAACGACAAAGTTCTCATAGAAAGCTTGACCAGCATCAAACGAGCTGGCGCCGATATGATTTTCACCTATGCCGCTCCAGAAGTTGCAAAACTTTTGAATCGATAAATTTTTTAGGAGCTTAATCCCGCTATCCGCTATATCTTTTTTGCCAAAGCTTTTCCCTAGCAAAAAAGGATGCCGCTACTATCGGGGCTATGGGATTTGTTATCCCAAGTGACATTTGTCAAAGTCATCATAGAAAGTTTGGTACAATTACTGAACCCAATAATCCATAATCACTATAAAAAATGGACTTATCAAAATCAATAAATTCTGCGCACAAATCTTTTACCCAATGGAAAAAAGTACCTTTCGCAGATCGCCAA
>JAGNPP010000059.1 GCA_017989575.1 Chryseobacterium sp. | reverse complement strand
CAACTACTTCGTGCAGACCTTTTTCGTTACTGCTTAAGATAGCATTGGTTCTGTCTGATGTTCCTTTGAAAGACTCAATCGTTTTGTTAAGATTTGAAAGAAGCAATTTGATTTCTCTTCGGTTTTGCTCATCTACAATTTTATTGGTGCTTGCCAATGTAGAATCTAGTTTTAATAAAACGCCTGACAACTGATCCTTCACCGGTTTTACCTGAGATGATAATGAGTTCAACATTGAAAGTTGATAATCTCCTTTAAGAGTATCACCATCTTTCGCAGTTCCTCCACCATAGGCAAGATTGATTCTCAGTTCTTTTCCAGACATCAATCCTGGCTCGAAAATCTCGACAGTTGATTGCTTGGCAAATTCAAAATTATCATCAATGGTCAATTTTACGACAAAGTGCAATTTGCCATCTTTGGTTGTGATTGGTTTGATCTCATCTACTTGTCCCACTTTCAAACCGTTTATAGATACAGGATTGGAGGCCGAAAGACCTTCCACATTATCATATTTTGCATAGAAAACATTATCTGTGGTAAAAAGGTTTTTCCCTTTCATAAATTGATAAAGTACTACGAATCCTATGATGGCGAAAATAGCTATTAATCCTGTTTTTAACTCTTTACTTAAATTCACGTTTTTTGGTTTTAACTAATTAGCAAATATATGAATATTGGATTTATAATGGATATAAATAAAAAACAACAAAAGCGACAATTATGCCGCTTTTGTTTATTCTGATATAATTTGAAATTATTGTTGAGCTGTTTTGTCCCAGACATCAATTCTGAAATCTTTGATGTCCGCATTATCCTGCAAACTCTTCATAAATGCACCTGTAAACTGCTGAGAGTTTTGCTGCGTGATAGATTCTGAAATCTGCTTCACATCTCCTGGCAACTTGTTGGTTTTCACAGATTTCTTTACCACAAGGTAAACACCTGTCATTCCCTCGATTGGCTGAGACAACTTGTTAGCTGCCGCTCCAAATGCCGCACCTGCAACTCTTGGCTCCATTGCTCCATTTACAGAAGGATTGAAAAGATTAACATCTGCAGTTCCTTTGGTAGTTCCAAATGCTTTCGCAGCTTGATCTAAAGAAGCATATTTACCTGCATTGATTTTTTCTAAGATTTTCTTAGCCAAAACTTTGTTCTTTACAATTGGCTCAATTTGATCTCTCACAGTTTCAGGATCTGCAAGACCTTCGTCTTGTTTTCCTACAACATAAGCTACAATTCTATCGCCCGTTCCTTCCACAGTGAAAATATCTGTATCACCAATTTCTCTCTTTTTATCAAATGCCCAAGCAATCACTTCTGCATCTTTATCTGTTCCAATTCCCGGAAGATTTCCTTGGAATCTACCAACCGTTTTAGGATTGTCGAATCTGTATTTATTTTTCTCAGCTAAGTTTTTGAACTGATTAAAGCTTTTTCCTTGAGTTTGCTGAATGAATCTTGTTGCTTGAGTCAACACTTGATTTTCAGTTTTATCAGAAGCTTTGATGTTTTTTGCTAAATGGGCAATTTTATAAGTCATTGCGCCACTTTTCTTATCTTCTACATTGATGATATGATATCCGAAAGCTGTTTCCTGCAATCCTGTAGAACCTTTCGCATTGTTTGCTAAGAAACTCAAATATCCTGGAGCAAACTGGCTTTCTGGAGTTGTCCAACCCACGCTTCCATTTCTTTCTACCGCATTTGGCTCATCAGACAATTTAAGTCCTTCTGCAAATTTAGCCGGATCAGCTTTGATAACCGCCATCAAACTATCTGCAGTTTTCTTTGCCGCTTCTTTAGTTCTGTTAGATGTTGATCTTTCTGCACCTTTGTAAGCAATCAAAATATGTTTTGACAAAGTAGAGTCAGATGCTTTTTTATCCAATAATTTTGAAACTACATAAAGTGTTTGCTCTTTGTAAGGTCCAAAAGTCTGTCCGATAGCTGCAGTTGCAATTTTATCTTTCAATCCAGCTGGGATTTGATTTGGACTTACATATTGAGGAATGAAAGGAACATCAGAATTAAGCTCTACAAACATAGAGTCATTCGTCGTGTTTTGGAAATTTTCTGCGCCATTGGAAGCCTCAGTTCCTTTAAGGAAAAGCTTGTTGATCTCTGCTAATGTTGCTGCATCATCCTGAGCACTTGGAGCAGCTGGGAAATATGCGTAAGCAATGTTTCTGCTGGCTGTAGCTTTGAATCTTGTTGGATGTTTTTTGATGTAATCTGCAAGATCTTGAGTCGTTACTTTTACGTCATTCTTTTTAGCGAATTCTGCGTAGTCAACTTTTACGAAATCGATGTTTGCCATCTCATCACGGAATTTAATCATCAATTCAGCTTCTTTTTTGCTGGTTGTAATTCCTGATGTGATGTTTCCAAAAAGCATTCTCGCCATCATTCTGTACCCGATTGCCTTTTTATTTTTCAACCAGAACGCATAATCCTCCGGTCTTTCAGCTTGTGATTTTTCTATTTGAGATTTAAGCTCATTCAGTTTGAAATTTCCTTTCTCATCATAGAATTGCTGATTTTGAGCAAACATAGGATCATACTGCAATTGGCTCCAGAAGATGTCATCTGTAATTGTAAGACCAGATTTTTCAAATTGTTGTTTGATTAACTTTGACTGTACCAAAATCTGCCAAGCCTGCTCTTCCAAACCTTTTGTAGGCTGTCCTTGCTGCTGAGCTTGCTGTTGCATAATCATCAACTGATCATTGTACTCGTCTCTCGTGATATCCTCGCCATTCACTTTTCCAAAAATATTTGGGTTTTTCTCAAATATTTTATCAAAAGTATCTGCGTTAAAAAGAAATGCAAACAATCCCAAAGCTATTACACCTAAGAGAAGCCATGATCTTTTTCTAATTTCGCCTAAAATTGCCATTTTATAGTATGTATTTATAATAGTGTGCGAAAATACATAATTTTAAGAGAATAGGAAAATAATTTACAGACAATTGCAAATGTGACAGATAAAATAAAAAAAACCTCTAAAAATTAGAGGTTCTTGAGTTATTTGTCATTTTTTTTATCGAGCATTTTTTCGCGCATTTTTCCTTCTGTTTGGAATAGCGTGAGAACTTGTTGTGGCGATAGGATTTTCAGAAACTTTTCTGCGTAAGCTCTTCTGTTATTGAGAAGTTGCTGCCCCACATCAAAACTTTGATTCAGGCGTTTTGTAGCTTCTTCGTCAGAAAGGTTTTCCAGATTTTTGTCTATGTAAAATTTTTCTTTAATCTGTTTTTGATTGTTCTGATATTCCGCGTACAACGTTTTGAACTCATCTTGTCTGTCTTTTGGGATATCGAGATCATCTATCGCAATTTCCTGCTTCATCTTTTGCAAGAAAACAGTTCTGTCACTGACGGACATATTGTTTACAGCTTGCTTTTTCTCCTTCATATTCATAGATTTCCATTCAGAGGTTCTGGGAATATGATTTTGTCTTTGCATCGTTCCAGCCGGTGCCAAGCCACTTGCCGAGCCAGATCTGAAAGAAGGATTTGAATTCGCATTTCTTCCCGCTGTATTACCCGAGCCTCTTTGCTGAGCCTCGACTGTGACAGCTGAAGATAGACCAGTAATCAAAACTATGAATAGTAATTTTTTCATCTCTCTGATTTTAATTAATTATAAAGATCAAGATATACGTCTTGCTCGCTATTTTTGTCCAAATCTTTTAATTGATCTGGTGTGAACGCTGCTAAAACTTTTTCCACATCCAGTTCAGATTTTTTGTTCGTCCCAGCAGCATAGTCTTGTCTGTCTGTGATAATTATATCAGAAGAAGTTGCCGTTTTAGCATTAGATGAAGCAACAGATGAATTTGCCTTCAACTGTTTTGGCTTTGAAGTTTCATTTTGAATCTCAGTGGAACCATCATTTTTTGCAATCAAATCAGTTGAAGTTTGGTTAGCTGGTTGTTCAATTTTATAAACACTATCCACAATTGGTGCTTGCTGTACGATAGAAACTTCCGGATCATTACTGAATCCCAAAAATGCAGTGATTCCTGCAATCAAAACAACTGCTGCAGCTGCCATCCATTTAAAATCAAGAGCGAAAATTTTAGCTTCCTTTTTCACAACAATCGGTTCCTTACCGACAGTTTGCGAAATAACATTTGCCTGCATCTGTTTGAAAAAATCCTCGGAAGGTTCCGGATACGGCGTTTTTCTGTTTAGTTTTTCTATATCGATTTTCATTTCCTTTTATTTTTTTAAAACTCTTCCGAGTAATTATCCTTAATATAATTTTCTACTTTGTCTTTGGCGTAGTGATAATTAGTTTTACAAGTTCCGACCGACATATCCAAGATCTTCGAGATCTCCTCGTAAGGCAGATCATCATAATACCTCATATTGAACACCAATTTCTGCTTCTCTGGCAAAGTCTGAATCGCCTTCTGCAAAAAAACCTGAATCTCTTCTGCATCTTGTCCCGCATTGTCTGCTACCAAATTCTGCATATGATATTCTGCATCTTCATCGGTCTTCTTCATCCGGTTCATTTTGTTGAGCGCTTGCAAAGCCTCATTGGTAGCGATTCTGTACAACCAAGTGTACAATTTGCTATCACTTTTGAACTGATGAATATTCTGATACGCCTTGATAAATGTATCCTGCAAAACATCCTGAGCGCCGTCGTGGTCGACAATCAACCTACGGATATGCCAATAGAGACGACTCTGATAAGCATCCATCATCGCACGCAAACCTTTCTCTACCGTTTGTGGTGCAGTCAGCAGGTTTACAATTTCCTCATCTTTGAGCTTCATTCAGATGTTTCGTAGTTTTGATTAAAAAATAAGACCAAAGTTAAATTATTTTTTCAATTTCTTTGGATATAGCTAAATCTAAAATCGAGCCTTAAATATATTAGTCAAATCCAAATCATCAAATTCTTATCTTTGTTCTTATGAAGACAGTAATCATCGGCTCGGGAAATGTGGCTTATCATTTGGCAAAAGCTTTCACTCAAAACAATATAAAGGTTAATCAAATTTTTGGAAGAAACGAAATCGAACTTTCTAAGATTTCAAATGAGTTTAATATTCCTTATTCAACTCAAAATCTAGATGAATCGGAACTTTACATCATCGCTGTTTCGGATTCCTCTGTTGAAAATGTTTCAGAATTAATTAAAAACGAAAATGCGCTGGTTGCTCATACTTCTGGTTCTTTGCCAAAAGAAATTTTGAAAGGCAATTACCGAAAAGCAAGTTTCTATCCTCTGCAAACTTTCTCGAAAACCAAAGATCTAGATTATTCCAAAATTCCTTTTTTCATCGAAGCTGAAAATCAAATTGATGAGAAAACGTTGTTTGAATTGGCTTCGATTATTTCTGATAATGTTGAAAACTCAGATTATGAAAAACGAAAATATATTCATCTGACCGCCGTTTTCGCCTGCAATTTTGTGAATCATCTTTTTGCGAGAGCCAAGGAAATTTCCGATTCTCAGGATTTAGATTTCAATTATTTTCTCCCTTTGATTAATGAAACTGTTGAAAAAATCAAACATCTCGAACCAAAATCTGCTCAAACCGGACCAGCCGTACGAGGCGACGAAAGAGTTTTGAAACTTCACGAAGAATTGATTAAAAACGAAGAACAACTTCATATTTATAAAACACTGAATGAATCGATTAAAAAAATGTATTAATAATATTGTAACATTTTGCAAAATCTCGCACTAATTATTCAGAAACAAAAAATTTAAAAAATCAAATATGAAATCTCTCAAAAAATTACTCATTCTTCCAGTTTTGATGTTTGGAACAATCGTTTTCGCTCAAACAGCATCAAACCGATTTTTCTACGAATTGACTTTCAAACCAAAAAAAGATTCTGCAAAAATCGAAAAAGTAATGACTACTCTTGACATCACAAAAGACAAATCACTTTACAGAGATTTCACTTGGGTAGCTCAGGATTCCATCATTAAAGTTCAAATAGAGGCAATGCAGAAATCCGGCATTTTCCAAGATATGTCAAAATCTATGACAATGCCAAAATTTGCTTACAAAATAGAAAAAACATATCCTGATATGAAAATTGTTTATGAAGAAGGACTTCAAAATGGAATGACACCGATGAAATTAGGCTATGTAGATAAAACAAAATTCAATTGGAAAATACTATCTGATAAAGAAAAAATAGGCACTTACAATACTCAAAAAGCAACTACGGATTTTGGAGACAGAAAATGGACAGCCTGGTTTACAACAGACCTTCCTTTTCAAGATGGACCTTATAAATTTTCTGGATTGCCTGGATTGATTGTGAAAATTCAAGATGAAAAAGGTGACTATTCTTGGGAATTAAAGGGAAATAAAAAAGTTGATAATTTTGAAGAGCTATCTTATATGGAAAAAATCTCTCCTGGAGGAAATTCGAAGCGTGTGGAGGTTTCCCGAGAAAAATTTGAAACCACAATTGCAGAATTCAAGAAAGATCCTTTTGCAACTATCCGTCCGATGTTGAAACCAGAAATGATGTCTCAGAAATTACCCGGAAGTGATGTTAGCATCGGAGAAATGGTAAAAAAACAAGAAAAAATGTTGAAAGATTTTTACGATGCTAATGATAATCCGATTGAACCTCCGTTCAAAAAAGTGACGGTTGGGAAAATAGAACAAATAAAATAATCTTATTAATATTTTCTTATCTTAGAAAAAATATTTATATTTAAGTATTAACAATTAAAAAAACAAATTATTATGAAAAAAATTATTTTAACTATGTTTTTAGCTTCATCTACATTAGTATTTGCAAAAACAGGCGAGCCTATTATTAAAGATGATTCTTTTTTGAGAACTGAAAAAACAATAAAAGATGATAAAGAAAAAAAACAACACCAAATTCAAATAAAAAGCTTCACAAAAAAAGCATCTGATTTAGAAATGTGTGTAGCAATTGCTATAATGATACCCATTAATCCAACAGGTGTATTTCATTGTTTTAATACATATGGAGGTTTTTAAGTTTTCATTAACGAATAAAATCACAAACCGAGAAATTGCTTCTCGGTTTTTTTATGATTTTTATCCTTATTTAGATTTATTTAAAACAAGCTATATTTGTAGTTCTAAAAAAGATGAATTTTGCAAAACAAACATCCTAATAAACTATGCTATTTCCCTAAAAACAAATTAGGCAAAATCACAGGCTACGACAATGAAAATTTGCAGATGCCCACGAAAATTCTAGAAATGGGACTGCTTCCGGAGACATTATTTCAAGTGCTATATCAAGCGCCTTTTGGCGGTCCGCTTTACATAGAATTTGGCTCTGAGAAAACAAGAGTGGCATTGCGGGAAGAAGAAGCAAAATTCATCACAGTAGAAGCTCTAGGATAATGCAGGATCAGAAAAAAAAGAAACAGATTTTACTAGTTGGAAACCCGAATGTCGGAAAATCCACACTTTTCAACAGTCTGTGCAACAGAAAACAAAAAACCGGAAATTATGCGGGCGTAACAGTCGCAAGCCTTTCCGGAAATTACACTTATAAAAATGAAGAGGTAGAAATCACGGATCTTCCAGGTTCATACAGCATCTACCCAACTTCCGAAGACGAAGCTATTTTCTCGAGATATTTGATTCAGGAGCAGGAGAATTATGTTGGCGTTCTGTACATCGCAGACGCGATCAATATGAAGCGAAGTTTGCTTTTGTTTCAGCAGATTCAGGATTTGGGAATTCCGATTTTGATGGTCGTGAACCAGATTGACGAAGCTGAAAAACGTGGTATTAAAATCAATACTGATGAGCTTTCCAAGAAACTTAATGTTGATATTCTAAGAACAAATGCGAAAGAACATTTGGGAATCGAGGAAGTTCGTGAAGCCATTTTTAATAATCAATTCAAAAAAGCTTCTCAAAGCACTTTTGAAATTCCGATTGAACAAAAAGCTTTGGTTCAAAAGATTGCAGACAATACGAAAGATCATAATCTTTACAAAATCTGGACACTTCTTGCGGCAGATACTTATCTCGGAAAGATTGAAAGAATCAACGAAATCATCAGCCAAGAAGATGCAAAATGCAACGTTCCGAAAAGACTTCAGATCCAAGAAACAGTTAGACGTTATCAAAATATCGACAAAATAATTTCTGAAACGACAGAAAAAGCACCCGAGAAAAAACAATTATTAACGGAAAAACTCGACCGGATTTTGGTTCATCCAGTTTGGGGTTATTTGGTTTTTCTTTTTATTTTATTAATCATATTCCAAAGTGTTTTCTTTTTGGCAGAATATCCGATGAACTGGATAGAAGGCGCTTTCAGTTGGCTTTCCGATTTTTCTGGAGAAAATCTGCCGGAAGGCCCAATCAATTCATTGATATCAAATGGAATTGTGCCAGGAATTGGAGGCATCGTCATTTTTGCACCACAGATTGGGATTTTGCTTTACTTCCTTTATCTATTGGAAGATTCTGGCTATATGGCAAGAGTTATCTTTCTAATGGACAGATTTTTAAGACCTTTTGGACTTAATGGAAAAAGTATTGTCCCATTGGTTTCCGGAACCGCTTGTGCAATTCCTGCAATTATGTCCACGAGAAATATCGAAAACATTAAGGAAAGATTAATAACGATTCTCGTAACGCCTTTTATGACGTGTTCTGCGAGGTTGCCAGTTTACAGTATTATCATTGGATTGATTATTCCAGACGAGAATTTTTACGGCATCAAATACAGAGCTTTGGCACTTTTGGCAATGTATCTTTTAGGTTTCGGAATGTCATTATTTTCATCATTAATATTAAAATACGTTATCAAAACCAAAGTCAAAAGTTTCCTGATAATGGATTTGCCGACTTACAAAATGCCTCTGTTTGGCTATGATTTCAAATTGGTTTTAGGAAAAGTTTGGGAATTCATCACTGGTGCGGGAAAAGTGATTTTTGCAGTGAGCATTATCTTATGGACTTTGAGTTATTTTGGACCTTCGGAACAAGAAAATAAAACGATTGCTTCTGATGTAAAATTAGAACAATCATATCTTGGAAAAATTGGACGTTCTATGGAACCAGCAATTGCACCTTTGGGCTACGATTGGAAAATGGGAATCGGGATTTTGACGAGTTTTGCCGCGAGAGAAGTTTTCGTTGGAACATTATCCACACTTTATAGTTTGGACGATGAAGCGCCTGAAGGCCGATTGATAGAGAAAATGAGATTGGACGTTCATCCAAATGGCGAAAAGGTTTTCAGCTTTGCGACGGGCGTTTCGATTTTGCTTTTTTATGCTTTTGCGATGCAATGTATCTCCACAATAGCCGTGGTTTACAGAGAAACTAAAAGTTTGAAATGGACTTTGATGCAAACTGTGTCAATGACCGTTTTGGCTTATTTTTCAGCGTTAATCGTTTATCAGATTCTGAAATAAATCAACTTCGATAACGTTTTTAGAATAAGCCTTGTCAAGGTTTAAAACCTTGACAAGGCTCAAAAATATTATATAAAATGGAAACTTCACTCATCTTTCAGTACGTAATCATCGGGATATTGGTTTTGACAGTGATTTACTTCAGTATTAAAAAGTTTATCAAGACTTTTACCAAGAAGAAAAACGGGAAAGGTTGTGATTCGGATTGTGGATGTTCTTAGATTTTAGATTTTAAAGATTGTATTTCTTTTTTCAAAACGTCTATCAAATCATCTTTTGCTTTTATTAATTGTTCTGTTATTTCTTTATTGTCTTGATAATAATTTTCAATTCTTTGAGAAATAACACTTTCACTACTATAATTATTCTGAACGAAATGATTTTGATCAAATTCCAAAAATTCACTTATGGAAGCTTCTAGTATATTAGAAATTCTGAATAAACGCTCTACGGAAAGTTTTGTTTCGCCAGTTTCTATTTTTCTGTAAGCAGCTGTGGTAAGTTCCAGTTCATCTGCCATATTTTCGTATGTAAACCCCTTTCGGTTTCTCAATTGAGTAATTTTCTCAATAATTTTTTCCATTTCCATATTCTAAATTTTATCAAAAGTATAAATATTTTCATTAAAAGTAAAATTAATTCCTTAAAAGTTTCTCTTAGATTTTAATTAAGAATGTAATTTAGTGTTTTTATAAACTAATGAAATGAAAAACAAATTTACATTATTGGCATTACTATTTGTGACTTTTTGTTACTCACAATCTCCTTCATCAACTAGAAAGTGGAATGATTACAGTAATCGCTATGAATACTTTGACAGCGAAAACAATTTAATCGGATACGAAAAATATAATGATTATAAAAAACAGTGGGAATATTTCAAATTAAATGAAAGAAAAAATAGTTATAGTGGATCTGATAAAGCTTTTGACGATTTACTCGCTTCACAAGAAAGACAGTTAGATCGGCTATATGCACAAAAAAATGCAGTAAACAACCAAGTTCTAGCTATGCAAGAAGCAAGAAAAGAAACAGAACGTGTAAATTATTACCATAGCGTTATAAAAGATAAATACAACGAGCTGACTGAAAAAATTAAATCTTCAAACTTTACTATTGATGATAAAGAAAAGTTTCTTGAAAAGTTTGACAGTAAGGTTAATTATGCAGACGAAACTTATACAAATCTCTCATCACACACAGTTGCAACAAACAAATTAAATTTTATCATTAAAAGTTATAATGATTTGTTGCAAGAATATAATGACAATAGACTAAACCCAATTATTGGAAAAGTTTTACAACTTGATTCAAAATTTGGTAGTGCAATCTATAACAAAGTGCCAAAAGGTTTCAATTTTTTAGATGTATCATATGATGAAATTATGGAAAGCGGAACCTACAGTTATGTTATAAGAGAATATGTTTCTGCAAGAAAATCTTTCGGTAGTTTATTAAATGAGGGGAATCTCACTTACGAAAAAGCAAATTCCTTATACTCAAAAATGTTAGTTGAATATTATAAAGTTTATGACAAATAACTTTGGATACATTAATTAGATTTTCTAGTTTTTTTTCTGATATTGCAACAATTTTTGCCTTATTTGGTATCGTCTACGCTTATTTTTTTTCAAGAAAACAAATACATTTTTCAACAATTGAAAAATGTATTAATGATTACAGACAACTATATCATAAATACGAAGATAAATATGACAATCCTAAATTCTTAGGCCAATATTTAGATTTGGTAAATGAAGAATTATTTTATATTGAAAAAGGATACTTACCAAAAGAAGTGGCTGAAGAATGGATAGATGGGATGATTGACTATCTACCATTTTTGTATAATTCTGAATTAATCCCAAGCAAAAAATTTAATGAATTTCACACTTCTGTAAATGTGAAAAATCGTTTATATTCTTATCCTAGAATTTTACATTTCATTAAGGTGGAAAAACAAATCGATTTCGAAAAGGTTTTTCTTCCTTTGTCAGATGACGAAGTAATTGAGTTGAGATCTTCCGAAAGAAAAAAACTAATAAAATTACTTAAAAATAATTTAAAATAAAATGGAAACATCACTCATATTTCAGTACGCAATCATCGGGATATTGTTTTTGGCAGTGATTTATTTCAGTGTTAAAAAGTTTATCAAGACTTTTACCAAGAAGAAAAACGGGAAAGGTTGTGATTC
>JAGNPP010000261.1 GCA_017989575.1 Chryseobacterium sp. | reverse complement strand
TTGTTCATAATATTTATTTACAAACGTTTGTTGTCCTTCGTGAACAATATTTTTCACATTAAAATTGATGAGAATTCCTTTCGGAACTTTTAATAATCCCATATAATTTAACAATTGTGCTTTGTGAATTTCATCGAAATTTTTGACAGCTTTTATTTCTAATACAATTATTTCTTCTATTAAAAAATCACATCGGAAATCACAATTTAACAATTTAGTTTTATAGAAAACATCAAGTTTAAATTCCGCCTTGAAATTGATTTCCCTCAAAGCAAACTCTTCTTTCAAAGCTTCACGATAAACGCTTTCCAACAATCCAGGACCTAAATGTTTGTGAACTTCTATGCAAGCGCCATTTATTTTGTAGGTCAAATCTGTCAAATAAGACTGAGTTATCATCATACCTAATCAATTCTAGAATCCACTTTTTTTGACTTAAAAAAAACAAAAAACTTTTGTGACTTTTGTGGTTATAAATTTACTCAATTACTGTCTTACTATTTTTCGTTTCCGAACTATTTTTTCTATCGGTTTGATTGGTTGTAATTTTTGCGTCAACATCCATTCCGATTCCGAATTTCAAATTGTCGTTTACCAAAACCGGAAGTCTTCCCCAGATTTTTGTTTGTCCCAAAAGTCCGCTGGCTGTTGCTTTCATTGCGTCGTCATTATTTTCGTAAGAAACTAAGACTGTGGAAACTTTAGAAATATCAATATCTTTCAAAGCGTAAGGACTTCCGAAAACGTCCAGAATGACAGTTTGGTTTTTGCTTAAATCTGAAAGAACTTTTTTGCTTGAATCTGATATTTTATAAGGTTTGTAAGCTGTAGAATTATCTTTGTGAAAACCAACAATCACTTTAGAGTTGGCCGGAATTGTATTGATTTCTGAAGCTTTTTTAAGAATCACCGTTGTTTCTGTATTCAATTGATTGAGGAAAGTTTCGTAAGGCGCTTCTTCCAAGGGAACGTAATAATAAGTTTCTTTGCAATCAAGAGGCAACAGTTTTTTGTCATCTTTGATTAATGTCAAAGCGCTGGAATACATTTTCTGAACGATTTCGGAATGTGAAGCGTTGTTCAAATCTTCGTTGATATTTTCCGGATTGACGTTGGAATATTGATTAAGACCTAAAAAATATTTGGTCAAGAGAATTTTCTTCACGCTCTCCTCTACTCTACTTTGAGAAATTTCTTTGTTATCAATCGCTTTTTGAATCAATCTTTTTCCAGTCGCAACATCTTGCGAAAACAACATAATATCATTCCCCGCTTTGAAAGCCAACGCATCCAATTCTCCTGCTTTGAACTTGTTTGCAACCGCGCCCATATTGAGCGCATCAGTAATAATCAAACCTTTGTAACCATATTTTTCTTTCAAAAGTCCGGTTACAATTTTTCTGGAAATCGAAGCTGGAATTCCCTTTTTGCTTTCGAGACTTGGAACGTAGAGATGTGCGACCATTACACCACCAATTCCTTTGTCCATCAAAGCTTTGAAAGGTGCCAATTCGGTTTTTTCCAATCGTTCCATATTGTGTGAAACAACTGGTAAATCCAAGTGAGAATCTTTGTCTGTGTCGCCGTGACCAGGGAAATGTTTAATCGCTCCCAAAACTTTATTGTCCTGCAAACCATTGGAATAAGCCAAAGCAGAATTCACGACATTATTGACATCAGACCCGAAACTTCTGTTTCCAATGATTGGATTGTTTGGATTTGTATTCACATCTACAACGGGCGCAAAATCCCAATTGATACCCATTCGCTTGCAATCTTCGGCAATTTTGGATGCCATATCGTGAATCAGATTTTTATCTTGGATTGCTCCCAAAGTAATTGCCCACGGATATTTGTGAGCTTTCGCAATTCTCTGGAAAACGCCCCATTCTGCGTCCATTCCAATCATTAACGGCACTTTTGACTTGGACTGAAACTCATTAACCAAATTAATTTCTCTCGCCGCATCATCTTGCATCAAAATCAATCCACCAATTTTATCATTCAAAACGATATTTCGGATTTGGTTGATGTGCGCTTCGTCCTTGTTCGTGTAAAGTGCAACGATGAAAAGCTGACCGAGTTTTTCCTCTTGTGAAAGCGCATTGTAGGTTTTATCAACCCAATCGTTTGCTTTTTTGAGGTCGGAACTGGAAAGATTTTTTGGTTGGTATTGAGGGAAATAAAACTGCGAAATAAAAGTTATTATTATAAGACTTAACCTTTTCATTTTTTTGATATCTAAATTTTAGAAAACTTTCCATAAAGATATTAATTCCACTGAAAAAAGCTACTTTTATGGTCTGTAATTTGTAATTAAAATCTTAACGTAAATAATTAAACTTATGAAAAAATTCCTTCCCCTCGTATTATTACTGATTACCAGTATATTTATCTTCAGTTGTAAAGATGATAACGACGATATTGTTCAAGTAGAAGTCGACTATCCAACGGTTTACGATTTAAGAAATGTAAATTTTTCTTATAACGTAGATTTAGGATGGAACTATGGTCAAAACTTCAATCGCGCCCTTTTAGATCAGGATTATGTTATAATTTTCAGACAAGCCGGAACTGAAAATGGGGCAATCGTATGGCAACAAATTCCAAGAACTTTGTTTTTATCACAAGGCGAATTGGATTATGACTTTGATTTTTCAAAGAATGATTTTATGATTTATGCCGGAGGAACATATGACATTAGTACTACTCCACAATACTTGAACAATCAAACTTTTAGAGTTATTTTGGTACCTGCGGTTTTTGGTGGTAAAAATGCAAATTCTGTAGATCCTAGAAAATTGAGTTACGAAGAAGTAATCAGATTGTACAATATTGATGATAGCAAAATCGGAAAATTGTAATTTGAAATTCCAAAATAGATTAAACCACATTCATTTGTGGTTTTTTTATGGCTAAAATTAAATTATACCAAATAAGTATGAATTGAATTTTTATTATTAAATTTGTTATTCATTAATCAAAAAATATAAATAATATGTCTATAAAACTTGGTGATACTGCTCCTAATTTTGATGCAGAAAGCAGTCTGGGAAATATTAATTTTTACGAATATCTTGGGGAATCTTGGGGAATTTTATTTTCCCATCCTGCAGATTACACGCCCGTTTGCACCACAGAGCTAGGAAAAACAGCACAATTGAAACCGGAATTTGACAAGAGAAATACAAAAGTTTTGGCTCTAAGTGTTGATGGCATCGACAATCACAAAGGCTGGATATCGGATATCAACGAAACTCAGAATACGGAGGTTGAATTCCCAATCATTGCAGACCAGGACAAAAAAGTGTCGGAACTGTACGATTTCATCCATCCAAATGCGAGCGCTACTTTGACGGTAAGATCTCTTTTGATTATCGATCCAAATAAAAAAGTACGATTGATCATTACTTATCCAGCTTCTACCGGAAGAAATTTCTCAGAAATCCTGAGAGTTTTAGATTCATTGCAATTGGTTGATAATTATGGTATTGCAACGCCCGTTGATTGGAAAGATGGTGAAGATGTGATTATTCCGCCAGCTGTTTCGCAGGAAGATGCAGAGAAAAAATTCACGAAAGGCGTGACAATTGTGAAGCCTTATTTGAGATACACACCTCAACCTAATAAATAACTTTCAAATTTTTCCTTTACCAAAAAAAGCTCAGAGATTTTCTGAGCTTTTATGATTTTATTAATGAAATTAATTCTGAAATTAATTGGCTTTGTAGATTTCTTTGGAAAATTCTCCGTTGGTTTTTGGAAGTTCGATGACGATATTTCCATTTTCGTAATAACCAATTGTAGATTCGCCTGAACTTAATTTAACTCGGAAAACATCGGCTTTTGTGGTTGATTTAAATGTTGCAAACGGCACAGAAC
>JAGNPP010000058.1 GCA_017989575.1 Chryseobacterium sp. | reverse complement strand
CGATCTTCGGAGATTTCGATTTCTTTTCCGTTGGCAAATCCAAAAGAAAAAGTTCGGGTAAATGTCCTAACTGGTTTTGGATCAACAATTTCTTCTTTTTTCTCGAATTTTTCTATGTCATCAAATTTCTTACTTCCTACAAATTTATAAGCGTGTGTGCCGGTAGAATCTTCCATTTCCAAAATCAAACCTGGCAATCCGTGGAATTTGTATGGACCATCCTGGAATGGAAAATCTTGCGAGAACCAAGCCGTCCAAGTTCTTCCGCCAAAATCGACTGTTGCTTTTTGAGCTTCGAATTTGTCAATCTTTTTGGTCTCCGGAAGGATTTTCCATTCCATTGGTTTTTCGTTTTTCACCAAGAATTTGGAATCTCCAATAGAGGTGTGCAAAACGGTGGTAAAATCTGGATATTTTTTGCTGACAGTGTAGGTCACTTTCCCAGCGTTTCCTCCATCATATTTGAAATTGGTAGATCCCATTGATATTTGTTTTTGGGAGTAAGCCTCGCGCGTAGAATCGCTCACGAATCTTTGTCTGCTGTAGAATTTGCTTTCGTCTCTGCGGATGTCCAAGTACATCAATTCGGTTTCGAGAGAGTCTTTTTTCTCGATGTTAGGTGCAAATTTGTATTCGTACATAATCCTTGTTCCTTGAGCAAATGACATTAAACCCAACGAAATCATCAATAATAAAAATGTTTTCTTCATAACTAAAAGTTTAGTGATTTAAAATTAAGAAAAATAAAAAGGCAGACAAAAATTTGCGCTACCTTTTTGGTTAATATAAAATAGTGTGTTATTTGAAATTAAATTTGACAGTGAACATAAACTGGCTTGGACGGATTTTGTAGCTCTGAGTTACGGTATTTCCTCTGTCAATATTCACAGCTACAGTTTCATAAATATCCTTGTTTGTGATATTAAGCCACTTGAATTCAAAGTCGATTTTTCTCTTCACCCAAGTATATTGATACGAAATATCATAAAATGGGTTTTTATAAGTATTTCCTAATGTTGAAGTTACTGTGTTGTCCCAATTGAAACCAAAAGTATGATTCTCTGATGGATAGATGTATGCCGCAAGATTGTGACTCCAGCCAGAGCTTTTTTGAGAAGTGGATTGAGATGCATTTTCGTTATTTCTCCAGTTCATACTGATGTTATAATCTACACTCAACCAGCTTAAATAAGCATTGTTAAATTTAGCTGTCCAAGTTTGTGTATTATTTTTACTTTCGATGAAATTCCCATTGAAAAAGCTGAAAGAATTAGAGTCAGAGTTTGTAAAGCTTGTAGAAACATTACTTTTGAATTTTGGGAAATATTTTCCAATTTCCGCACTTTCGGTTTGAGATTTTGAAGAGTTTTCAATAGCCTCGATACCAATTGTTCCACCAATTCCGCCTTCGGTAACAAAGGTTTCTACAATATTCCTTTTGAATGTACCGTAGTTGTATCTCACATTGAAGAATAAATTGTTCAACGGATTTCTATATTCTAAACGTGTTCCCACATTTCTGTTCAGATATTCTGGCATTTGCGAGTTCGAAAGGTTGTCCACACGTCTTTGAGAAATGTTTCCAGCAGAAGTCAAAATGTTTCCACCATACAAAAATCCAAAATTCCCTAAGCTATAATTCTGACTTGCATAAGCCCAATATTTGAAAAATGATGCAAAATCATAGCTTGCAAAGAAAGTAGGTTCAAACGCCGTTTTAGTTTTATTCGCTAATTGATTGTAGAGATTGTCTTGGTACTTGATGCTGTAAAAATTCATAGGAACGGTCAAGTTCAAATTCAATCTTTCACCTTTGTAATTAAATGATACTTGGGTGTAAGGCGTCAATTCGTTCCAATCTACATTATTCTGATTGTCGCCAGCTAGAGAATAATAAGTTCCATCTGATGATCCGCTTAATATGGATTTTAGATTATTAAAGTTCATATTAAGACCAATTTCTGGAATAATGGTAAGCTTTTTATAAGTAAATCCAACTGAAGCCGAATGGTTAACCTCCAAAGTTTCTGAAAGAGCTGATTGTCTGTACGTATCATAGCCAGAAGAAGTTACGCCAGTGAAATAATCCGTGTAACTTGCAGGATTAACTTCCATATTTTGTTTATCTCTTTGGTATTTGAAATAACTCATCACATTGACAAGTTTATCTTTCCAAGGTATGATTGTACTCAAAGAGTTTTGAAAACTTCCGGAAGGTGAACTTAGAGATTGGTTGCCAAAAATAGTTTGGGCTGCAATGTTTGTATCTAGGCTAGAGAATCCTCTGTCATTATTCCAGAAGCCGTTCCAAGTTGTTGTATTCTTGAAAAATCCTTTTTTAGCATTTTTTGTAAAGATCAATTCGGCTTTAGAAGCGTTGGTGTAGAAATCATTGCTTCTGGATTGTTCCAAAGTTCTGCCTGCAAGATTGCCATTCGCTTCAATGTTATCATAATCAGTTTTTGTATAAGAATCTCTTTCTACATCATTATTAGTATAGGTTACATTGGCTTTCAACTCCCATTCTTTGTTTTTAAAAGGGCTTGTCAAAAGATTTGCCGATAGGAAGTGAACGTTATTTAGCAAGTATCTTTTCTCAGGAACATTTGGAATTCCAGCAGTTTCTACACTTGTCCAAGATTTTTGTCCGGCCTGGCTTCTTCTGCCTTCCCAACGGCTTCCAAAACCTAAAAGATTGCCTTCATTTTCAACACTTTCGCCATTGTTGTTGGCTTTATAATTGACGACCCATTGGTTTTTCTGTCCGAAGAACATAGGTGTCAACTTCACATTCCAAAGCAGCGGACTGAAACCAGCGCCAACTTCTCCACGACCAGTCATAGTCACAGATTTTTTTAGTTTAATGTTCAATGCTGCTTGGTCAGATGGTACTTTATCTCTCAAAATACTTACTGGCTGGTGATTTTCCATCACCTCAACTTTGGAAACTGCATCTTTCGGAAGCGAGTTGTTGATGGTTCCGTAACCTCCTTCCATCAAATCTTTTCCATTCACATAGAATTTATTGATTGGTTCGCCTTGGTATTTCACAGCGCCATCTTTTCCAACTTCAATTCCCGGGATTTTTTTCAAAACATCGGCAAGTGTTCTGTCGTTTTTATTTTCGAAGGATTTGAGATCGTAGGAAATCGTATCTCCTCTTTTCGTGATTAATTTTGTTTTTAATCTTACTTCCTGGATTTCTGTTGCCTGAGAATCCATAGAGAAGTTCATTTTTTGATCATCATTTTTGATGGATTTTGTAACTGGCTTCTGGTTGAAAGCTTTGATTTTGAGATCCAAATTGCTTTCCGCTGAGGTGAACGTGACTTTGTATTCGCCTTTTGCATTGGAAATTCCATAAGCGAGGATGGCGTTTTTTCCAGGTTCTTCTATGGTGACACTCGCGCTTGCAAGTGGCTTCCCATCAGCATCATTGATGATTCCCGAGACGGTTTTTTGCGCAAAAACAATTAAAGAAAATGCAAGCACAAAGATGAAAGATAAAAGTTTTTTCATAGTTATTTAAAATGTATCACTAAAGTATTAGTAAAGAAACGTTGCAGAATGTTACAAACTTTTTGTTTGAGTCGTAAAAAAGATAGAAGTTAAAACTTGTATCAAAAATCAAATGGCTTGATAATTGGGTAAGAGCGCTTAGATCATTTATAAAATCACATGATTTAATTTAAAATAATTATAAACAAAGAATGCTTAATTTTAATAAATTTGCTCCTTAATATTACATTAACATGGGAATCATTTTAAAACCGATTGATATTGTAGATGATATTTCTAAAGAGGATTTCTTGGAAAAATATCTGAAACCGCGCAAACCTGTTGTCATCAAAAATATGGCGAGAAACTGGCCAGCTTATCAGAAATGGACGATGGATTATATCAAAGAAGTTGTAGGCGATGTGACGGTTCCATTGTATGACAGTGCAAAAGCAGATCCTGCAGCGCCCATCAATGCGCCAACTACGGAAATGAAGTTCGCGGACTACATCGATCTGATTCAAAGAGAACCTACTGATCTTAGGATTTTCTTTTTCGATCCCATCAAACACGCACCCGATATTTTGAATGATTACATTTCTCCAAAAGAATTGATGGGCGGATTTCTGGACAAATATCCAAGTATGTTTTTCGGAGGGAAAAGTTCTGTGACGTTCCTGCATTATGATATAGACTTGGCTCACATTTTCCACACGCACTTCAACGGGAGAAAACACGTTTTGCTTTTTGAACAGAAGTGGAAAGAAAGATTATATTGTTTGCCATACGCCACTTACGCGTTGGAAGATTATGATATAGAAAATCCCGATTTCACAAAATTCCCAGCATTGGACGGCGTTCAAGGTATCGAATGTTTTCTGGAACACGGCGACACATTGTTTATGCCGACTGGCTGGTGGCACTGGATGAAATATCTGGACGGTAGTTTTTCACTTTCGCTAAGAGCTTGGGACAAAAGTTGGGGCGTGAAAGCCAATTCTATTTGGAATCTTACGGTGCAAAGAGGTTTTGATAATTTTATGAAGAAAAATTTCAAAGCCAACTATATGAATTGGAAAGAGAAAAAAGCCATCGAAAGAGGAAATTACGCTTTGAAAAGGGGTTTACCGAGATAATTACTTAATCAAGTTTACGCTTGAAAATCAATAAAATAAAAATGCAACTAAAATTATTTAGTTGCATTTTTTATAATCAATCAGATTCTAATTTCTAAAATCTAATTTCTAATCTCTTGATTAAACCACACCTTGAGCCAACATTGCCTCAGCCACTTTTACGAAGCCAGCGATGTTTGCACCTTTCACGTAGTTCACGTAGCCATCTTCCTCTTTTCCGTAGTCTCTACAAGCTTTGTGAATGCCGATCATAATTTCTTTCAATCTTGCATCTACTTCTTCTGAAGACCAGTTCAAACGGATGGAGTTCTGGGTCATTTCCAAACCAGAAGTTGCAACACCACCTGCGTTAGAAGCTTTTCCTGGAGAGAACAAAACTTTATTATCCAAGAAATAATTGATCGCGTCTAAAGTTGAAGGCATATTCGCGGCTTCAGTCACACAGATTACGCCGTTTTCAACCAATTTTTTAGCATCTTCCAAATCCAGCTCATTTTGAGTAGCAGAAGGAATTGCTACATCACATTTCACTTCCCAAGGACGTTTCCCAGCGTGGAATTCCGCACTTGGATATTTTTTCACATAGTCTTCCGCGCGGTTGTTTCCAGAAGCACGAAGTTCTAATAGATATTCGATTTTTTCACCAGTGATTCCGTCTTTGTCATAAACATAGCCGTCTGGACCAGAAAGCGTCACTGCTTTTCCGCCAAGTTCTTCCACTTTTTTGATAACGCCCCAAGCCACGTTCCCGAAACCTGAAACTGAAACTGTTTTCCCTTTGAAATCTTCTCCAATGGTTCTCAACATCTGCTCTGCGAAGTAAACAACGCCGTAGCCAGTCGCTTCCGGACGGATCAATGAACCTCCGTACGCCAAACCTTTTCCAGTCAAAACACCGGTAAACTCATTTCTGATTTTTTTATATTGACCGAATAGATATCCGATTTCTCTAGCACCAACACCAATGTCTCCCGCAGGAACGTCGGTTTCTGGACCAATATGTTTGCACATCTCTGTCATAAAAGCTTGGCAAAAACGCATCACTTCCATATCCGATTTTCCTTGTGGGTCAAAATCAGAACCTCCTTTTCCACCGCCCATTGGAAGCGTCGTCAAAGAGTTTTTGAAAGTTTGCTCGAAAGCCAAAAATTTAAGAACAGACAAATTCACTGTAGGATGAAAACGGATTCCGCCTTTGTAAGGTCCAATTGCCGAGTTCATTTGAATTCTGAAACCTCTGTTCACTTGGATTTCACCATTGTCATCTACCCAAGGAACGCGGAAAATAATCGTTCTTTCCGGCTCTGCCATTCTCTCCAAAAGCTTCATTCCTGTATATTGTTTTCTGGTTGCGATAAACGGAATTACAGTCACTGCAACTTCCTTCACAGCCTGAAGAAATTCTGGTTCATTTGGGTTTTTGGCTTCTACTTTTGCCATAAACTCCTGAATTTTTTGCTCTACATTATAGTGTTCCATAAAGGTTGATTATTATGACAACAAATTTAATTTTATTTTCGAATTTCGCAAGTAATATTTTAATTTTTATCGAAAATTTAAGGATATGAACTTAGTTTTTTGCTTAATGTATAATTACATCTTTTGCGTTAACGATTTTTGAAGTTAATGTTAATTTACTTCAAATTTCCATAAGTCTTGTTTTCTCAGCTTGGTTGATATTGTCGTCCGGAAAGACATTTCACATAGCCATAAATCTCTAAATCCAAAAGAATTGGTAAAAGTTTGTGGTGCAAAATCCCAGATTTGTCGGCTAATTCGTCCAGAGAAATGCTCTTGTTTTCGGTGATGATTTCCAGTAATTTTAAGTGGTCTTTTTTGTCAGGATCGATTTTGATTTTCGGTTCTTCTATTGGGAAAAGTTCTGGTTGAGGTATGAAATTCAAATTCTTGACAAGCGTTTTGATATCAACAATAGATTCCGCTTTGTTGTTAGCAATCAGATGGTTGCAACCTTGGCTGTAGACATCCGTGATTTTTCCAGGCAAAGCAAAAACATCGCGGTTGTATTGATTTGATGCGGTGACCGTTGTCACAGATCCGCCGCCATAAGCCGTTTCCACAACAATTAGATGAGGTGAAAATCCGGCGATGATTCTGTTGCGTTGCAAAAAGTTTTCCTTAGCCATTCCTTCGAATGAAGCATATTCTGTAATGAGTGCACCATTATTTTCGATAATTTTCTTGGCGAGTGTTTTATTGGAAGCTGGATAAATTTTATCAAGGCTTTGCGCCAAAATGGCAATCGTTGGAATTTGATTTTTTAATGATTCCTCGTGCACGCAAGAATCTGCGCCCAAAGCCAAACCACTGATGGTACAAACTTTTGAACCCGATAATTCTTGAGTCAAATCCTGAATGAAATGTTTTCCATACGCGGTCAACTTCCTTGTTCCAACGATGCTTACAGGATTGAGTTCATTGTTCAAATTTCCTTTGTAGAAGAGAATCATCGGCGCATCGTCACAATTCAGAAGATGCTTGGGATAAGATTCCTCATCTTGATGAATGATTTTGATGTCGTGCTTTTCGCAGAATTTCAATTCTTTCTCGGCGAAATTTAGAAACTCTTGATTCCCGATATTCTGAATGCTGTTTTTCCCAATTCCAGAAATAGCAAGCAGAGATTGTGGTGTAGATTTCCAAACCTTTTTTGCGGATCCAATATTTTTGATCAGCTTTTTTAGATTGATGTTACCAATGTTTTTGCATTGTTTCAGCGCAAGGATGTAGAGATGTTCTTCGGGATTCATAAGGTCATTTGTGTATGACCAATTTAGAAATTATTTTTCATTTCTACGGATTTCATCCAGATATTCCCAAATATTTTCTTGTTTCAGTTGCGGGAGATCGTCAAAATCTTCCGGATGATTCTGGATGTATTCCTGCCAGAGTTTATCGTCTTTTTCGCTGTAATAGTTGGGGTATTCCCAAAGATATTTAATTTTTTTTTCGCCTTGTTTTCTGAAAATGAAAGCCAAAATAATTCCTGTGATTGCACCCGCCATATGAGATTGCCAGCTGATTCTGCTCCGTTCTTCCAATTGTGAAAAGAATTCTTCTGGAAAAATACCCCAAATCAAACTTCCGTAGTAAAGTGCAACAACGAGTGAAACTGTCAGCAACTTCATATTCCACCGAAAAACGCCACTGAAAAAGATGAAGAAAGCCAACATATAAACCACGCCACTGGCTCCCACGATGCAGGTGTAAGTCCATTCTCCGGTAAAGATGTCCACCGGTGGCAACATCCAGACGAGTAATCCGCCCGCAATCCAACCTATGAGAAAAATCTTGAATGCAATTTTAGAGTAAAATTCAAACAATAAAAATAGGAGAATGGCAATTGGCATAGAGTTGCTGATGATGTGATCCAAACTGCCGTGAAGCAATGGTGCGAAAATCACACCGCTCAATCCATCTGGCATCAATGGAATAATGGCGCCGAAGCATCCTCCAAAAAATCCAAGATTCTGAAGCAGAAAAAAAATCCACATAAGTGCCAGCATAATGGCCGCAACTAAAAATGATTTTAAATGAAAGGTTTTCAAAAACATAGTTTTGAAAATCACAATTTTACAGCCATTCTTGAGAAAAGGTAATTTTGTCCGTAAAAAAGGCTTATTTATTTATGGAATTTGTTATAAAGTCAGATTTTTAAAAATTTAGAATTGCTATTTTTGTGCAAAATTTGATATTAATGAAAAAGGTATTGGTAGTTTTTGCGGTTGTGATGGTCTTCTTTTCTAAGGCTCAAATTACTGATTATCAAAAGCTAATAGATTCTATTTCGCAAAAAAGATGGGATTCTACGGCATTAGATATCGACAGTCTTTCCAATCCAAAAATTATTGACATCCGATCTTTGAAAAAAGATTCTGTGCAACTGACAAATAATATGGTCATTGTTTCCAATACCAGTGACACCAGTCCGCTCACGCCTTCGTCTATCATCAATCTTCCTACGCTGAAACGTTGGTTTTTCTTTGGGCAGAATAGTTTGGTTTTCAACCAGTCGTCCTTTGCGAATTGGTACGCCGGGGGAAACAATAATATTGGCGTGATTGGGAAAGTTAACTACAATATCGTTTATAAAAAGAACCGACATTATATGGACAACAATATTCAGATGGGTTACGGTTTTGTGTCATCTACTGGTCAATCTACCAGAAAGACAGATGATTACATTAATATTATGACCAATTATGGTTACGAGTTGGCTCAGCATTACTATCTATCCACTGGTTTCCAGTTTTTGTCACAGTTTACGCCAGGATTTAATTATGCTAATAACCCGGATCCTGTTTATGATGACAGAATTTCCAAATTCATGGCGCCAGGATATCTTAACTTGGGTATTGGTGTATCTTACAATCCTAATGAAAATTTCCAAGTGATCTTCCGTCCGGTGAATGGAAAGTTCACTTTTGTGTTAGACGAAAAATTGCAGACCAAAGGGACTTACGGGTTGGAGCGCGATGGTCAAAGTATGCGTTCGGAGCTCGGTGCGATGATGAATATTCTTTATAAAATCAAAATTTTTAAAGATGTCAATTTTGTGAATCAGGTCAATTTCTTTAGCAATTATCTGCAACACTCCGAGCGAGTAGATATCAACTACAGCGGTAGTCTGAATCTTAAATTCAATAAATATATCACGACGGTTATCACATTGGATATGATGTACGATCACGACCAGATCAAAAGATTGCAGAGAAAACAAACTTTAGGCGTAGGTGTCACTTACAACCTTGGTTACAAAATGGAAAGAGACGCAAAAACAGGAATCATAAAACCCTTCTTATAAATTAAAATAAATACACAATGATGAAAAAACTACTTTTTGGTGGAAGCCTGCTTCTGGCTTTCAATTCTTATGCGCAGGAGTTGCCTGTTCAAGATTCAGTTAAGGCTTGGTCTGTAGTAGGACAAAACACTTTGATGCTCAATCAATCAGCATTCTCAAACTGGGTTGCTGGTGGCGCAAATAATGTTGGTTGGCAAGCCGGCGTCAACTACAATTTGACTTACGAAAAAGACAAAGACCTATGGGAAAACATCATCATTCTCGGTTATGGGATGAATAATACCCAAGGCGTTGGCAATAGAAAAACGCAGGATGTCATCAATCTTTCAACGAATTATGGGCGCAAGATTTCGGAAAATTGGTACGCTTCCTTTGGTGCAGGTTTGATTTCTCAATTCGCGCCAGGCTACGAAGATGGCAACAATCCCGAAGCTCAGAAAATCTCCAGCTTTATGTCGCCAGGTTACGTGAATGTCGGAGCTGGTTTCACGTACAGACCGAATGAAAATTTCACAATGACACTAAGGCCAGCAAATGCAAGATTCACATTCGTGACGGACAAAAATTTGCAATGGGCAGGAAATTATGGCTTGAAAAATGACGGCGATTCTATGCTTTTCCAATTCGGATTCTTGGGAACGGCGCAGTACAAAGTGAAGTTGATGGAGAATATCAATCTGCAAAACAACACCTCGGTTTTCTCCAATTATTTGGATCATCCGGAGCGATTGGTTCTTTCGTACAGCGGGATTCTTAATATGAAAATCAACCGTTTTGTCTCTACCAATGTAACTTTGGACTTGCTATATGACCACAATCAAATCAGAAAAACACAGCTAAAACAAACCTTGGGAATCGGCTTTGCCTACAACATAGACAACGGCAAGAAAAAATCCGATGATAAGAGAAATCAGGATTGGAAAACCAAGTAGAAATTTTGGAATACTGAAGGGAATTAAATTTTGGGCGCCTTTATCCGCCCTCCGTTCCCGCTTTTTTGTGCCAAGGCTTTTTCCAAGGCTTACAAAAAGAGCTCCACTCAGGTCGGGGCGCGCTTCGCAAAGTTGAACCATTCAATATAAATTCCAATTTTGCATTTGAAAGAAAGATCTCTTAATTTCGGATAAACATTTATATAAAAAAAGTGGAGCCTATTGCTCCACTTTTTCTGTTAACCAACCCAACTCTCCAAAATGCTTTTTGAATTTTTGAATCTTAGGTCCAACTACAGCACTACAATAAGGCTGGTTTGGATTGGCATTGTAATAACCTTGGTGGTAAGCTTCCGCTGACCAGAATTTCTCGAAAGGAACTATTTCTGTCACATATTTTCCGTTCCATTCCTGTTTGTCTTCAGATGCTTTCAAAGACTCTTCAGCATCTTGTTTTTGTTTGTCGGAATGATAGAAAATGGCAGATCTGTACTGCGTTCCGATATCATTGCCTTGTCTGTTGAGCGTTGTCGGGTTATGAAGAAACCAAAATACTTCCAGCAATTGCTTGTAGGAAATAATCTTCGGGTCAAAAGCAATCTCTACCACTTCTGCGTGTCCCGTAGTTCCGGCTGATACTTCTTCATAAGTTGGATTATCTTTCTGTCCGCCGGAATATCCAGACGTTACAGAATGAACACCTTTCAGCATATGGAAACAACTTTCCACGCACCAAAAACACCCGCCTGCCAGAGTGGCATATTCCAAATTGTTTTTATCCATTTTATGATTTTTTAGTGGGTTTTGTTTTTTCTCCTGACCATTACAGCTGAAGAGAACAAAACTTAGAATTATTAATAAATACTGTTTCATCATTAGACAAGAAAAATCCTTTGATTTTCCTCGTTCTTAATAGCAAATAGTATTCCTATCAAAAATGAGAACCAAAGGATTTCTCTATATCAATTATTTATTTTCCCAAACGAGCGCACTTGCACCAAGAATTGCCGCGTCTGCCTCATCCAGCTCACTGAAAACCAATTTCACTTTTGAGCGGAAAATTGGCAACAGGTTTCTTTCCATGTGTAATTTTGTAGGTTTCAACAAGAAATCTCCCGCTTTTATCACGCCTCCAAAAAGCAAAATAGCTTCTGGCGAAGAGAACATTACGAAGTTTGCTAATGCTTCACCTAATTTCTGTCCTGTGTATCGGAAAACTTCTATCGCTGTAGGATCGCCTGCTAGGGCACATTCGTGTACAGTTTTAGAA
>JAGNPP010000260.1 GCA_017989575.1 Chryseobacterium sp. | reverse complement strand
CGGCTGAAGCCAAAAATAAAACGGCAATCGAAAATGGTGACGAACCTACAGAAGTTCCTATGAAACCTATTGTAGGTTGTGAGTTTTTTGTTTGTGAAGATCATAAAAACAAGTCAGTTAAGGATAATGGGTACCAAATAGTACTTTTGGCAAAGACAAAAAAAGGGTATCATAATTTGGCTAAAATGTCTTCCATCGCTTATACAGAAGGTTTTTATTATGTGCCCAGAATCGACAGGAAAGTCATTCAGGAATTCAAAGAAGATATTATTGTTTTGTCCGGAAATCTTTATGGCGAAATACCAAATAAGATTTTAAATATTGGTGAAAACCAAGCCGAAGAAGCTTTGATTTGGTGGAAAAACGAATTCAAAGATGATTTTTATATCGAGGTGATGCGTCACAATCAAGAAGACGAAAATCGAGTGAATGCTTCTCTAATTTCGTTAGCTAGAAAACACGATGTCAAAATAATTGCGACAAACAACACTTTTTATATAGACAAGGAAAATTCAAATGCGCACGATATTTTACTTTGTGTGCGTGATGGCGAAAAGCAAACTACGCCAATAGGTCGTGGTCGCGGTTATCGTTACGGATTGCCCAATCAAGAATATTACTTTAAGTCGGGAGACGAAATGAAACAGCTTTTTGCAAATTTGCCAGAAGCAATTTCGAACATTTCAGAGATTGTCGATAAAATTGAAATTTATGATTTGGCTCGGGAAGTTTTACTTCCAAAATTTGAAATTCCTGAAGAGTTCAATGATCCCGAAGATGAAAAAGATGGCGGCGTACGAGGTGAAAATGCGTATTTAAGACATTTGACCTTTGAAGGAGCCAGAAGACGATATCCTGAAATCACCGAAGAAATTCAAGAACGATTGGATTTTGAATTGTTGACGATATCCAATTCCGGCTATCCGGGTTATTTCCTGATTGTGCAGGATTTAATTGCCGAGGCAAGAAGTATGGGAGTTTCGGTAGGGCCGGGACGGGGTTCAGCAGCGGGTTCTGTAGTGGCGTATTGTTTGAAAATCACCAATATTGATCCTTTGAAATACAATTTGCTTTTTGAGCGTTTCCTAAATCCGGATCGTGTGTCATTACCCGATATTGATATCGATTTCGATGATGAAGGCCGGAGCAGTGTCATGGATTATGTGATCCGGAAATACGGTTCAAAACAAGTGGCGCAAATTATCACTTATGGTAAAATGGCAACGAAATCAGCCATTCGAGATACGGCTCGTGTACTCGATTTGCCTTTATTTGAAGCGGATAAAATTGCCAAATTGATTCCGGGAATGATGCCGTCTAAGTGGAATTTGGCTCGCTTTTTAAATGAAAAAGAAGATATAATTAAAAAGGCGGTTCGTCCCGAAGAATATGATAAAATTAAGGAATTAATAAGACTTGCCAACGAAGATAATTTGGGTGGCGAAACCATTCAACAGGCTAAAGTTTTAGAAGGAAATTTAAGGAATACGGGTATTCACGCTTGTGGTGTGATTATTACTCCTAGCGACATTACAAATTTTGTTCCTGTGGCTACTGCCAAAGATTCGGATCTGTATGTGACTCAATTTGATAACTCGGTAGTAGAAAGCGCCGGTTTGTTAAAGATGGACTTCTTGGGTTTGAAAACCCTAACATTAATAAAAGACACGGTTAAATTAGTCAAATACAGAAGCAATATCGACCTAAATCCGGACGAGTTTCCTATAGATGATGTAAAGACGTATGAGCTTTTTCAACGTGGTGAAACAGTAGGGATTTTTCAGTACGAGAGTCCGGGAATGCAGAAATATATGAAGGAATTGAAGCCAACAGTTTTTCCGGATTTGATTGCCATGAATGCGCTGTACCGTCCTGGACCTATTGCGTATATTCCGAGTTTCGTCAAGCGAAAAAATGGGGAAGAGGAAATTATTTATGACCTTGATGCCTGCGAAGAATTGCTAAAAGATACCTACGGAATTACCGTTTACCAAGAACAAGTAATGCTTTTGTCCCAAAAATTAGCCGATTTTTCCAAAGGTGATGCCGACGTTTTGCGTAAAGCGATGGGGAAAAAACAAAAGGATGTTTTAGACAAAATGAAACCTAAATTTATCAGTCAGGCTGTCTCCAAAGGTCATCCTGAAGATAAATTAGAAAAAATATGGAAAGACTGGGAAGCCTTTGCAGAATATGCCTTTAATAAATCGCACTCGACATGTTATGCTTGGATTGCGTACCAAACAGCCTATTTGAAAGCCAATTACCCAGCGGAATATATGGCTGCGGTTTTGTCTAATAACATGAGTGATATCAAGCAGGTTTCTTTCTTTATGGAGGAATGTAAGCGTATGGGATTACAGGTTTTAGGACCAGATGTAAATGAATCGTATTATAAGTTTACTGTAAATGACGATTATGCTGTGCGTTTTGGAATGGGAGCTATTAAAGGAGTGGGTTCTGGAGCTGTAGCAACAATTGTAGAGAATCGAAAAGAAGGGAAATACAAATCTATTTTTGATTTAGCCAAGCGTATTGATTTGCGTGCTGCTAATAAAAAAGCAATTGAAAATCTAGCCTTGGCTGGTGGTTTTGATTCGTTTGGGAATACAACAAGAGCGCAATATTTTCATGATGATGGCGATGGAATTACCTTTTATGAAAAAGCCATTCGGTATGGTTTAAAGTATCAGGAAAATGAAAATTCGGCCCAAGTGAGCTTATTTGGAGACACCAGTGAAGTGCAAATTGCAGAGCCTATTGTGCCACCATGCGAGGATTGGAGCACGATGGAAAAACTTGCCAAAGAAAAAGAAGTAGTAGGGATTTATATTTCGGGGCATCCTTTAGACGATTTTAAATTTGAAATGAAATATTTTTGCAATTCGAAATTGGAAGCGCTTAAAAACATGGAGCTTCACATAGGGAAAACCCTTGCTTTTGGAGGGATTGTTTCTAATGTGCAAAGACGGATAGCCAAAAATGGTAAGGAATGGGCGATTTTTAATTTAGAAGGTTTTGACGAAAGCTATGAATTTAAAATATTCAATGAAGAGTACCTGAATTATCATCGGTTCTTGCTTCCTAATAATTTTGTTTATTTTAAAATCCAAATCAAAGATGGGTGGGTTAATAGAGATACTGGAAAAAAATCTGAGCCAAGAATACAGTTTACTGAAGCCAAACAATTACAGGATGTATTGGGTTTCTTTGCTAAAAAATTAGTCTTGCTTTTGAATATATTAGATTTAGAAACTGAATTTATCCATAAATTAAGCCGTCTTTTTCAAAATAATAAAGGAGATAGTACCGTGTCTTTTGAGGTTATGGAGTTGGAAAAAACAAGGCGACTTATAGAAGTTGCTCCTGATGAAATAGAAAACGAAGAAGAAGTTTTTGTCGATCAAAATGAAGATGCCGAAATAGGAACTCTCGAAATCCCAGAAGCAAATACAGTGGCCAAAGTAGAAGAAGTAGAAGAGATTAAGGTTGTGACCAAATTAACTATGCCAAGCAGAAAATTAAAAGTTAAAATATCTAATGAATTATTGGTGGAACTAGAAAAAATGCAAATAAACTTTAAATTGAATTGAGATGAATGATTTAAAAACTGAATAGTGATGAAAGATATGTATTGTCATAAATTGTAGTTTTTCGTTTTTTTTCTTCTTAATTTGAATAGGTAAAATAAAAAAATGTCCCGATTTGACGGGACATTTTTTTATTTAAAACGAAAGGTAAATTATTTTCCGAAAGAATAAGTAACACCGATGTTAATTCCAAAAGAAGAATAAGGAGATACTTCTGACAATGTTTTTGAAGGATCAGTATTTGGATTTGCCAAAGTGTCTTCGTACGTAATTGTTGTTGGAGCGTAAAGAGTTCCGAATACTGGGT
>JAGNPP010000259.1 GCA_017989575.1 Chryseobacterium sp. | reverse complement strand
CTGACAAAAAAACCCTTCATTATAAAATCGGGAGAAAGTCGTTTTGGTGGCAAATTGACTACTCCAAAAGATGCTTTTTTGCATTGTAAAGTTTCTTCGACGGACACACAAGAAAGCTTGTTTATCCAAACCTCAACACCTAAAATTTTTGAAAGAATTGGAGGTCCGCCACCACATATTCACAAATATGAAGACGAAACCATTTACGTTGTTTCAGGTGAATTTGTCGTGCATCTGGAAGGTGAAGATTTCAAAGTGAAAACGGGCGATACGGTTTTTATTCCTCGAGGAACATTGCATACGATCATCAATCCGATTGAAAACAATCCTGGAACTGTGATTGTCATTTGTTCTCCTGCTCCTAAAAAAGTGGAGGATTTCTTCGGTTACATCAGTGCAAACGGGACGATGTCGCCAGATATCATTCCGGAAGGTTGGGATTAACTTTCGTTAAACAAAAATCGTTTTCAAAATCTCGGACACTTCTTTCGGTTTGGTGGCTGGGAAAAGGTGTGTGGCATTTTTAATCACAAAATCCGGTTGGGAATTTTTGATGGGGAAAACAATGTCCTTATCAGCCAAAATCTGAATGACATCGGGAATTTTATCGAATTTCCAATGAGCAACTTTGTCCATTGACCATTTGAGATAATATGGGTCTTTCACTCGGAAATATTGCGTAAGCTTTGGATTTTTCGGGTCAAATAATTTTCTGAAAAATGAATAAAACAAAGTCGTGTTGCCATTGAAAACTCTCGTCGGAATATATCTGATAGCGTTGGTTTTTTGACCGGCTTTAATCAATTTTGATTTTTCTAAATCACTGCGAATGCTTCCCAAAATGACGATTTTTTTCGCAGGTTTCAGCTTATGAATTTCCTGAACAACGATGCCTCCAAAAGAATAACCTAGCAAATAAAATTCTTCGGAGTCATCAATGGATGCTGACATTCTCATTATATATTCGTAAAAATCTTCATCAATATTAGGAATTAGCCATGGAATGTGAACAACCTCAATATTTTGATTGAAGGTGAGTTTTTCCAGTACTTTTTCGTCTGCACCGAGACCGCTGATGGTGTATAATTTCAATGTTTAAGATTTCGAGTTTAAGATTCAAATTTAACAACAAAAAAAGAGCAGAAAAAATTCTGCTCTTTAAAAAATATATTTTGTGAAAAATTATTTTACTGTAACCTTGATTTTCATATCAATATCGTCCTTCAACATTACATCTTTCATTGCAGATTGATAAGTCACATCAAATTTTTGTCTGTCAAAAGAGAATTTATCAGATTCTAAAGTCACAACGCCGTTTGCAGAAGTGATTTTTGCAGGGAAAGAAACTACATTGGTTTTACCTTTTACGGTCAAGTTTCCGTTCACTACAAAGTTGTAATCTTTGTTTGTATTTTTCTTTACAGAAGTGATTTTGTATGTCGCAGTCGGGAATTTTTCTACTTCGAAGAAATCACCATTTTTCAAGTGGTCATTTAGTTTGGTTTGATATTCTCCGGAAAGATCTGTTGCGTTGATAGATTTCATATCCAAAACGAAATCTCCACCTACCACTGCTCCGTTTTTAAGAACAAGGTTTCCAGATTTTACATTTACAGTGCCATCGTGAGAAGAAGCTTCTGTTTTTGCGATTTTATATCCCCACCAGTGAACGTCTGAGCTTGTTACTTTTTTTGTTTGTCCGAAAGCCAGTCCGCTAACTAATACTGCAAGTAATAATACTTTTTTCATTTTTTTAAATAATTTTAATGATGCAAATCTACTTAGAATGATTCAAAATAAAAGTTGATGTATGATAAGTTTTTAAAAAAACTAAAGCCCTCATAAGAAATGAGGGCTTTTAATGTATCATAGTTTGATTAAAATTACGTCTTAAAAAAGTCGTAAGTATTTATTAATTTCCTAAAGGAATGTTGTAGCTAAATCCTACACCGATTGCTCCAGCATTGTAATCCTGATCTCCGATTTGACCTTTGCTACCTGTAAACGTTTTGTTGTACTGTGCAAAGAAGTTCCAATCGCGGTTGTGATAACCGATTTCTGGTTTGATGTAGAAACCGCCATCTGGTCTATCTGTCGCAAAACCTTCGGCAACTTTGTCATCACCAACGATGAATCCATAACCTAAATCTGCTCCAAAATAAAATCCAGTTTGCTTAGGATAAACTCGGAAAAGCGCAGCAACAGGAACCACACCAAAGTCGTTATTCTCTACTCTCACACCACTTACGGTATTGTTCTTCCCAAAATAATGGTTGTAACCGGTTGCGATACCCAAACCGAAACCTGGTGTAATTAGATTTTGATAAGCGATATCTGCTCCAAGATTTGCGGCTGTATTACCTCCAGTTGAAACACCACCCAACAGACCTACCTTTAGCATATTAGTCATATCCGAACTTTGTGCAGACATTAATCCTCCTGCCAAAATTCCTGCGCCTAATATTAACTGCTTTAAAGATTTCATATTCTTAAATTTTAAATTTTACAAGATTGGTAGTTGTAAATTCCGTGCCAAAACAGATATTTTGTTTTGCAAATCTAACAATAATGAAATTAATCATCTAATAATCAAAATATTAAAAATAAAAAACCGAAGCTTAATAACTTCGGTTTTTTGATATTAAAATCTTGTTGTTTGCCAATTTATTACAAAGAATCAGCTAATAGTACGTCTATTTCCTTGACTTTTGTCTCATTGCTTAATATTCGAACAAAACGCTTCCCCAAGTGAATCCACTTCCGAAAGCGGACATACAAACCAAATCGCCACGTTTCATTCTGCCTTCCTGAATCGCTTCACTCAAAGCAATTGGAATAGATGCGGCGGTTGTGTTTCCATATTTTTGGATGTTTACAAAGACTTTTTCGTCTGGAAGATGCAACAATTGCTGAACGTATTGTGCAATTCTAATATTCGCTTGGTGTGGAATGAGTAAATCCAAATCTTCAATGGTTTTCCCGGCTTTTTCCAAAGCTTCTAAAATAGTTTCTGGAAATCTCGTTACAGCGTGTTTGAAAACGAAGTTTCCATTCATCACAGGATAGATATCTTCGGCTGTAAGAGAATCTGGATTTTTAAGAAGATTGTCGCTCCAGCCCAATTTGGTTCCAGGGAATTTCACAGCAAGTTCTTCTGCATATTTTCCTTCGGAATGCATATTCACAGACAAGATTCCTTTAGCGTTGGCATCTTCGCTGGCTGATAAAACCACTGCGCCTGCGCCATCTCCGAAGATGACAGAAACGCCTCTGCCAGCATCAGAAAAATCCAGTCCAAAAGAATGGATCTCTGCGCCTACTACCAAAACATTTTTGTACAATCCAGATTTGATGAAAGCATCTGCAACGCTCATCGCATAAACGAAACCTGAACATTGATTTCTAACATCCAATGCGCCAATCGTTCCACAACCTAATAAATCCTGCAAAAGTACGCCGGAACCGGGAAAATAATAATCCGGAGATAAGGTTGCGAATACAATATAATCGATATCCTGAGCTGTGAGGTTTGCATTTTTAAGCGCTATTTCTGACGCTTTGAACCCGTAGAAAGAAGTAGTTTCTTCGGCATCTACACGGTTTTTGCGGTGTCTTCTTTCCTTGATGCCTGTACGTTCTGTGATCCACTCATCATTGGTGGTCATTAGTTTAGAAAGATCGTCGTTGGTTACTATATTTTCAGGAACGTAATGACCTACGCCTGAGATTACACTTTTAAACATTGGTGTGTTTTAGAAATTTTGACAAATGTAAATATTTTATTTATTAACCTGAGTTCGATTGTAAATATGTAATAAAACACTTGTAAAAAAAGGCAAAAATTAGTATCTTTAAGTTTCTGACATTTAATGATTTAACTAAAATTTGCCCTATGATTTGTTTTGATAAA
>JAGNPP010000258.1 GCA_017989575.1 Chryseobacterium sp. | reverse complement strand
TATGGAAAACTAGCCCAAGCTGAGGCCAACGAGTTTCCCACATTCCAACAAAATTTTAACAACGACAACAAGGAATTATTAACCAAAAACTCTACTTTTGAGTGTGACTAAAGTGGGTGAGATTACAGTTATTCGTTATCAAATATAAAAAATAAAAATTATTTAAAATTACGGTTTTCCGTAAACCAACAAAAACAACAAAAAACCACTCTGCCAAACTGTCAAAAAACACCCAAAACTCAAAGCCAACAAAAACACACTTAGGTAACGGAAAGGTAACACCGAGGTAACGGAAACTACCTTCCAAAATACTCTGTAAAAATGTCAAAAACCACTTAGCTTAAACCTTCTTCATCAATAGATTTCTACGCCACTCATAAAATAATTTTGAGCTACCAGTCATTCACGCATTTCCAAATCAGCAATTATCTCTATCTTAGCACTATGCAACCGATTGCATAAAATTTAAAATAATGAAATCTAAAATAGCGTTACTGGCGATCAGCTTCCTTACAATGGCGTGTACTGCGCAGACAAAAGATACTTTGGCGGAGAAGGTTTTGGTCTATCAACTTCCAAACGGCGGTTGGGGAAAACACCTCGAAGACAAATCCACCGTGAACTATGATCTCCCACTCAGCAAAGAACTCACCCGCACCATCAAGGAAACCGGAGACGACCACGCCACAATCGACAACAATGCGACCACCAAAGAGATTAACATCCTCATCAATGCCTACCAAACCTCCAAAAACCCAAGCTACCTAAAGTCAGCCGAAAAAGGAATTGCGTACTTGCTACAAATGCAATACAAAAACGGCGGTTTCCCACAATATTATCCCAACAGATCGCTGTACAGAAAGCAGATTACCTACAACGACAACGCAATGATCAACGCATTGACGGTTCTTTACAACGTGGCAGAAGGGAAAAACGGCTTCGAAGTCGTGGATGAAAAACTGAAGGCCAAATCAAAACTAGCCGTCCAAAATGGCATCGATTGTATTCTTAAAACTCAGATTCTCCAAAAAGAAAAGCTCACAATTTGGGGCGATCAATACAACGAAATCACACTCGTTCCGGAGAAAGCCAGAGCATTTGAGCCTGTTTCCCTAGCGAGTGCAGAGTCCGTGAATATCATCAAATTTCTAATGATGCAACCCCTAACGCCAGAGATAGAACGCGCCGTGAAGTCTGCCATCCAATGGTTCAAGCAAAACAAAATCGAAGGCTACAGCTACGAAGTGACGAAGGAAAATGGGAAAGCAGTGAGAAAACTGGCGCCAGAAAAGAACTCGGTGATCTGGTCCAGATTCTATGACGTGAATGACAACCGTTCGCTCTTCGGAGACCGCGACGGAAGCATCAAATACAATTACAACGACGTCTCGGAAGAAAGAAGAAACGGCTACAGCTGGTACGTGGACAGCCCTCAAAAACTAATCGACAAAGAATTCCCAAAATGGCTGGAGAAAAATAAACTGGCGGAGTAATTCGATAAGAATTTGTATTTGGAATCATTCTTGAACCTCTTCCATAAAAATCGTTCATTATGGAAGCAAGTACAATCAAGACCATCGCAAAATATGGCTTAGGCGCAATGTTGATCTCAGCTGGAATCGGACATTTGACCTTTGCAAGAAAAGAATTTCAGGCACAAGTCCCGGAATGGGTGCCATTGGAAAAAGATGATACCGTAATTTATTCAGGAATCGTTGAAATCGCAATGGGCGTCGCCGTCATCACAGCACCCAAGAAATACGAATCGCTTGTTGGGAAAGTTGCTGCAGGATTATTCACTGCTGTTTTCCCGGGAAATTACACCCAATACAAAGAAAGAAGAAACGCCTTCGGACTGAACACAGACAACAAAAGATTCGCAAGATTGTTTATGCAACCCGCGTTGATCGCTTGGGCTTTGAAATCGACGGATGGTAAATGATTCTACACATAAGGTCTTCGACTCCGCTCAGACTGACAATTATTAACAAGAT
The DNA here is from genome assembly GCA_017989575.1 of Chryseobacterium sp. Classification (GTDB taxonomy): domain Bacteria; phylum Bacteroidota; class Bacteroidia; order Flavobacteriales; family Weeksellaceae; genus Epilithonimonas. Next base: position 1,921 of record JAGNPP010000258.1, on the reverse strand, counting down.
TACTTTAATGTCTTGCTGAGCGGAGTCGAAGCATCTGAAATATATTAATATCAAAACTCAGCTATTGTTGAGTTTTTTTGATTTTCGGATAGAATAAATCTATGTTAACAAGCGCTGAGAATCAATCTTTATCTCTAAATTTATACTTCGAAAAATCGAATTTAATTTCACATTAAATAAAAAACTATGAGTTCAGTACAAACCAATTTCAACCATTTATTCAAATCAGAAAACGAAATCCCGGAAGAATATAAAGTTCCCATCCTTCACCAAAGAGAATATCTTTTGAATGGAGAATTAGTCCAATGGAATGGAGAAACTACCGAAATCTATTCCCCAATCTGCATCCCAACCGAAAACGGACTGGAAAGAAAACTTCTTGGAAGCATCCCAAACATCAGTCCACAAGATGCGATGGATGTTTTGGAAGCCTCGGTGAAAGCTTATGACAACGGACTTGGCGAATGGCCAACAATGTCTGTGGAAGGCAGAATCAAATGCATGCAGAAGTTTGTTTATCTGATGATCAAAGAGCGGGAATTGGTCATCAAACTATTGATGTGGGAAATTGGCAAAACCCTCCCCGATTCTACCAAAGAATTTGACAGAACCGTAGATTACATCAACCAAACCATCGACGCTTTGAAGGAACTCGACAGAGAATCTTCCAGATTTCAACAAGCGGAAGGTACGATTGCCCAGATCCGAAGAGCGCCACTAGGTGTGGTTTTGAGTATGGGACCTTTCAATTATCCATTGAATGAGATTTTCACAACGTTGATTCCTGCTTTGATAATGGGAAATACAATTTTGTTTAAACTTCCGAAACACGGCGTTCTTGCACATTATCCATTATTGAAAGCTTTCCAAGAAGCATTTCCAAAAGGAACGGTGAATACGCTTTACGGAAAAGGCGCGGAAATCATCACACCAATTATGGAAAGTGGAAAAGTGAATGTTCTGGCATTCATCGGATCGAGCAAAGTCGCGAACGGACTTAAGAAACTTCATCCAAAAGTCAATAGATTGAGAGCCATTTTAAGTCTTGATGCAAAAAACGCGGCCATCGTCACCAAACACGCCAACCTCGATATTGCAGTCAGCGAAATTATTCTCGGTGCACTTTCTTTTAATGGGCAAAGATGTACCGCTTTGAAATTGATCTTCGTGCAGAAAGAGGTTGCTGAGGAATTTACCAAGAAATTGACAGAAGCTGTTTCTGCTTTGAAGCCAGGTTTGCCTTGGGAAAAAGACGTAAAAATAACGCCACTTCCAGAAGTCAATAAACCGCCTTACTTGAAAGAATGCATCGACGACGCTTTGGAAAAAGGTGCAAAAGTATTGAATGAAAACGGTGGTTACAACGAAGCATCATTTGTTTTCCCAGCCGTGCTTTATCCCGTGAACAGCGATATGAAATTGTATCACGAGGAGCAATTTGGTCCCGTGATTCCTGTTGTTCCTTTTGATGATATCGAAGAGCCAATTGACTATCAAGTGAATGCTTCGCACGGAATGCAGGTGAGTATTTTCAGTGAAGATCCTTTGGAAGTTTCGAAATTGATTGACGCCTTTGTAAATCTTGTGAGCCGTGTCAACATCAATTGTCAGGCGCAACGAGGTCCAGATGTTTTCCCATTCACAGGAAGAAAAGACAGCGCGGAAGGAACGCTTTCTGTTTTTGATGCGTTGCGATCATTCTCGATCAGATCTTTGGTTGCGGCGAAAATAACTGATGCGAACAAAGAACTTTTGAACAGCATTGTTAGAGATCACGATTCTAATTTTTTGAGTACGGATTATATTTTTTAAAATGAGACGAATAGATGATAGACGAATAGATAATAGACTTTTTTCTTTTTGATAAATTAAATCCGCAATTGATTGTTGCGGATTTTTTCGCGTTGAATAATTCGTGTCT